>CAYWUN010000007.1:0-62377 GCA_964461315.1 uncultured Aestuarium sp. | reverse complement strand
CATGCGCTCTTCGGGGGACATCTTGCCCAACTCGCGCATCTGTAGGCTGATCTCGCCCTTCTTGCCCAAGGCGGCCAGACGCACATCCTCGATCGCGGCTTCGTCCGCGGCGGCGGCAATCAGCCCGAGGTATTTCGATTTAAGGTCTTCCATAACGTGCCCTTCGATCTTTGCTTGCACGGCAATTACCGTGCTGGCCCGTGTCGCACAAGGACTGCGACCCATTTGGCCGGTATTTCAGGGCACATGTGGCCCAAACGAAAAAGGCCGCCCCATGGGACGGCCTTTAAATCGGTCAGCGGGGCGATTAGGCAGCCAGAGCAGCCTTTGCTTTTTCAGCAATCGCGTTAAACGCTTCGGGCTCGTGAACGGCGAGATCAGCAAGAACCTTACGATCAACTTCGATACCGGCTTTTGCCAGACCGTTGATGAACTTCGAATAGGTCAGCGATTCGTCGAATGCACGGACAGCTGCGTTGATACGCTGAATCCAGAGAGCGCGGAAGTTACGCTTACGGTTCTTGCGGTCACGAGTTGCGTACTGGTTGGCCTTGTCTACGGCCTGACGAGCAACTTTGAAGGTCCGGCCGCGGCGGTCATAATAACCTTTTGCGGCGTCTAGGACTTTCTTGTGACGACGATGGGTAACGGTACCACCTTTAGTGCGCGACATTGTTCAGGCCTCCTTAGCGGTCGTAGGGCATGTAGGATTTGACGATCTTCGCGTCGGGCGCGGAGAGTGTCGTGGTCCCACGTGCGTCACGAATGAACTTGGTAGTACGCTTGATCATGCCGTGGCGTTTGCCAGCTTGACCTGCTTTTACCAGACCGGAGGCGGTCACTTTGAAGCGCTTCTTGGCGCTCGATTTAGTCTTCATCTTGGGCATTTTCATCTCCTCTTACGAGTTGGTGAATTACGCGCGACTCGGCATGCCACTAAGCCGGACGCACGGGTTGAAGCGGCCATGTAGGACAGGATCGCTATATTAGCAAGCGCTAATTGATATAGCGCCCAATCACTCGAACAAAGGCGTTCGGAATATCGTTGATCGTATAGGTGTGGTGCTGAAGCGCGTATATCACCAAGAAGCCAGCGACCATAATAACGATAGAGGCCGCGCGAGGTGCGCGGCCTTCTGAAATAGCACCGACGATAGACGGAAGCGACAACGCACCAAGAACAATCCCGATGACAAGGTAAAGATCAGCGTCCATCATATCCCCCAAGGTTGAACCTTGAGGCGACCTTACTCTGCTTCCGAGCTGTGAATCAAACGTTCTGCACAAGGTGCAACGCGAAGGATATTCGTCGAGCCCGGGGTATTGAACGGAACACCTGCCGTCACAACGATCATATCGTCGTCAGTTGCTTCAAGCTCCGCCTTAGTCGCACGCACAGCTGCAATAACAGCAGACTTAAAGCGATCAACTTCGCCGGTCAGCACAGTGTTCACGCCCCACGACAGAGCCAGACGGCGCGCCGTGCGGTCCAAAGTGGTCAGGGCGATGATCGGAACGCGGGGACGCTCACGTGCAACGAGAAGCGCGGTCTTGCCAGACTGCGAATAGCAGCAGATCGCTTTGACGTTGGTCTTTTCCGCGATCTCGCGGGCCGCAGCAACGATACCATCAGCGACGGTTGCGTGGTCGATACGGCGCGAGCTTTCGATAATCTCGACATAGGTAGGGTCAGACTCGACCTGAGCTGCAACGCTGCTCATGGTGGTTACGGCTTCGACGGGGAACTGGCCAGCAGCCGATTCAGCCGAAAGCATGATCGCGTCCGCGCCTTCGTAGATCGCAGTCGCAACGTCCGAAACTTCAGCGCGGGTCGGCATCGGGCTTTCGATCATCGACTCGAGCATCTGGGTCGCAACAATCACAGGCTTACCAGCTGCGCGGCTCTTACGGATAAGACGCTTCTGGATCGGCGGCACGTTCGACACAGGAAGTTCAACGCCAAGATCGCCACGAGCAACCATGATACCGTCAGAAACCGCAAGGATTTCATCGAATGCCTTTACAGCCGCAGGCTTTTCGATCTTCGAAAGGATCGCAGCACGGCCCTTCGCCAGCGCACGCGCTTCTTCAACGTCCGCAGGACGCTGAACAAACGAAAGAGCAAGCCAATCAACGCCAAGACCACATACGAATTCGAGGTCCTTGCGATCTTTCTCCGAAAGCGCAGCAAGCGGAAGAACAACGTCAGGAACGTTCACGCCTTTGCGGTTCGAAATGGTGCCGCCAACGACAACTTCACAGTTCGCAAAGTCACGGCCACAATCTTTGACCTTGAGGCGGATTTTGCCATCGTTCACGAGAAGAGACGCGCCAGGCTCGAGCGCATCAAAGATTTCCTTGTGCGGAAGACGCACACGGGTCGCATCACCCTCTGCCTCATCAAGATCAAGACGGAAGTCTTGACCGACGACCAATTCCTCTTCGCCATTGGCAAAAGTGCCTACGCGGAGCTTCGGTCCCTGAAGGTCGGCAAGAATACCGATCGGAGTGCCACAATCTTTTTCAACCTGACGGATGATGTCATAGCGCTCCTGAATCTCGTGGTGAATTCCGTGGCTCATGTTGAGTCGGAACACATCTGCCCCTGCCTCATGCAGAGCACGGATCATCTCATAGCTCGACGAAGCGGGCCCAAGGGTGGCTACAATCTTTACGTTACGGTGGCGATGCATACGGCGTTCCTAGTCTGTCGTCTTGACGTGGCCGTTAGCGGTAACGACCGATTTGGCCCCTTATTGCGCAAAACTTCTCCAGCCTCAACTGCATAAGACTTTAGGAGCACATTGAACGCAAAAAAGTCGGGCTTTTGGGCGAAAATGCCCGTTCACCCACTTCCCTACTCTATTTATGGGGCCCAAGTAACACCAAAGCGACACCTTGGCCCAAGACTTTCGCTCATTTTACAGGCACCTTGCGCCCAAAGAGACCGACTCAAGAGGTAAACCTATGGACGACCAAACCCGCATTGAACTCGAAGCCGCAGCCTTCCGCGCCCTGCGCGAACACTTGATGGAGAACCGCACCGACGTTCAGAACATCGACCTGATGAACCTTGCTGGGTTCTGCCGCAACTGCCTTAGCCGTTGGTATCAAGAGGCTGCAAACGAGCGCGGCATCGAGATGTCCAAGGACCAAGCCCGCGAGATTTACTACGGCATGCCCTATGAAACGTGGCGCGATCTGCACCAAACCGAAGCGGACGCAGGCAAGCAAGAAGCCTTCAAAAAGGCTTTTGCCGAAAACGTCGGCGAAACCAAGTAACCAAACAAAAAGGCCCCCGAAACCGGAGGCCTTTTTCTTTCCCCTAATCCAAGGATCAGATCGCGGCTTTGCGGCTCTCTTCGAGATAAATTTCGCGAAGACGTGCGGCCACCGAACCGGGCTTGCCCGTTCCAATCGCCGCGCCATCGATCTCGACCACAGGCATCACAAAGGTCGTCGCCGAAGTCACAAAGGCTTCGTCCGCTGCCTTCGCCTCGTCGATGGTGAACAGACGCTCTTCCACCTGCATCTGTGCCTCTTTGGCGAAACGCAGAACCGCAGCGCGGGTGATCCCGTGGAGGATATCATTGCCCAGCTGGCGCGTGATGATCGTGTTGCCCTTGACGATATAGGCGTTGTTCGAGGTGCCTTCGGTCACATAACCGTCTTCCACCATCCACGCGTCGTCACAGCCGGCTTTCTTCGCCATCATCTTACCCATCGACGGATAGAGAAGCTGAACAGTCTTGATATCGCGGCGACCCCAACGAATGTCGTCAACCGAGATCACCTTCATCCCCGTCTTAGCCAAAGGACTATCGGCAAGTCCGGGCTTGTTCTGGGTAAAGAGAACGATGGTCGACGGCGTTTCCGCAGGATCAGGGAACGCAAAGTCACGATCCCCCGGTGCGCCGCGCGTGATCTGGAGGTAAACCATGCCCTCTTCGATACCGTTCTTCGCCACCAATTCACGGTGGATCGCCAAAAGCTCTTCCTTGGTCACAGGCGAAGCCATGTCCAATTCGCTGAGCGAGCGCTCAAGGCGCACGGCGTGACCTTCAAAATCCACCAGTTTGCCATCCAGCACACTGGTCACTTCGTAAACACCGTCCGCCATAAGGAAACCGCGATCAAAGATCGAAACCTTGGCTTCGGTTTCGGGAAGATAGTCGCCGTTTACATAGACAATGCGAGTCATAGCAGTTTCCTCTTAAAATGACGCATGCGTCATGGGTCAACTGCTGCCTTGCGTCAAGCCTCTTGGCTTTTGTGGTGGCGCTTTACTCTAACAATTTATCCAAATCGAGCTTCATGATCTGCACTGAAGTCTTCAACTGGATCAAATGCGAGGCCAACTTTGCAACAAGCATCAACTCTTGCTGCGCCAGTTCTGACAACGCGCCCTTTTTATCAAAATCATAGACAATCAGCGACCCGAACCGCCCATTCTCTGGACCAAGCGAGACAAAGCTAAGACGATCAGGGTTGAACTTGCGCCCCTCTGATTCCTGAGCTTTTACCGCAACATCCCAAAACTCCGAACCATCCGGGATATCCACGAACTTCGGATCACGGCTAAAATCCCGATCAGTTGGCACGGTGCGCTCACTCCAACCATCTTCGCCATAAATCCCGATCGCGAACTGTCGGTCCTTTAGGTTCATGACGATGCGAGCAGATTCTCGCCCCGTCACATGGGCAGCAAGTTTCGCGATCTTGTCAAAGATCGGACTGGGCATAATCTGAAGCCGAGCCAATTCGTCAGCGTCGGTTACCTCGCCAAGAACACTATGGATCTTACTAAGTGCCATGCCTCACCTATTGGCCAAACTAAATACGTCACCAAGCAAGAGCTTGAGCGAGGCTTTGGAACGGATCATCTCGCCCGCAATCTCCGCAAGGTCGACGAAAACCTGCGATTGTTCTGGGGTCACCGCGGCAAGCCTTTTCTCGGTGAACGTCCACAATGCCCCGACGAATTCACCATGCAGCGTCACCGCAGCCGATAAACCAGTTTTTGCACGCGCAAGACGGCCATCGACAAAGGGCGAATGCGGCAAAGCCTTGTCCATATCAGTCACAAACAATAAGGGCCGGCTTAGGACTCTGCTACTCGCGGTCTTGGTGAAAACCTTGGCGTCGAAACCGTGGGATCCAATCACCGTCGCTTCGTCCCCGTCAAAAATCGCAAGGAAACCCGCATCAAAGTCAGTGGACAGGACTGCAAGCTGTGCGATCCAATCAAAGGCTTCGCTTTTTTCAAGGTCAAGAGAATTCAATACCCTCTGGCCTGTGGCCGACCGTAACAATTTGCCGAGCGAATAACTCAAAATGCCCTCCCAGAGGGAAACGTGAAAACTATGACGCTCTTTTTATACCAAATGGAAAAAATGTGAACGCTGTGCTGGATCAAATCGCAGTATTCATTGCTATGCATTCGCGAACAAGAAGGGTTAATTTTTAGCTTCACAGCTCCTCTTGATTGCAAAATTCAACCCAAGGTCATCCCCACAAGGCACGAGGCACCGAATCCAGAATCGACCCATTGAAGCCAATTGGCGAACTTCGATCTTGGGCAAGCAATAGCGGTCCATCCAGATCGACAAACTCGGCCCCTTTCGCCACCATCAAAGCCGGAGCCATCGCCAAAGACGTGCCAACCATACAGCCGATCATGACCCCAAAACCTGCCGCTCTGGCATCGTCACGCAAGCGCAAGGCTTCGGTAAGACCTCCTGCCTTATCGAGCTTGACGTTCACCACATCGTAACGGTTTTTAAGGGCATTTAGGTCGCTTGCGACGTGACAACTCTCATCTGCACAGATCGGAACGGGCCTTGGGAGGGTTTCAAGCGCCTGATCCTTCCCCGCGGGGAATGGTTGCTCGACCAAGACGACGCCAAGCCGTTCAAGATGCGGAAGAAGCGTCAAATAATCTTGCTCAGACCAGCCTTCATTTGCATCAATTATTAACGCCGCCTTGGGAGCACCGCGCCTCACAGCCTCAAGCCGGCCAAGATCATCTGGCGTCCCGAGCTTGATCTTGAGCACAGGCCGCGTCGCATTTTCGGCCGCCTGCACCTCCATCGCCTCGGGACTGTCCAGAGAGAGTGTAAAAGCCGTCACGATCCCATTTGGTTCGGTATCGCCAACCAGCTCCCAAATGCGCCGACCCGAAGTTTTGGCCTCGAGATCCCAAAGCGCACAGTCCAGCGCATTTCTCGCCGCTCCATGTGACAGTGCATCCTGCAAAGAGCTCCGATCCGTAAACCGAGCCCCCTCGATCTGAGCCATAACGCTCTCGAGGGTTTCGCCATAGCGGGCATAGGGCACGCACTCCCCCCGCCCGACATGCTTGCCGTCTGTGATCGTGACGGTGATAACCTCCGCATGTGTCTTGCTCCCGCGAGAGATCGTAAAAACCCGCGCCAAAGGAAACCGCTCGACAACCGCCTGCACTTGCATCGCAACTCTCCCTATTCACAACCAAACACTAGCCAAGCGCCATCGGCCTCACAATGCCCGCCTACGACCAATTGCTGCATGTGCGAGAAAATTGTTGCGATTGCAAAAGCAACATAATAACAAAAATTAACCATTCTATTGAAACAAGATTACAAGGCGAACCATGTCATTCAGACTTCAGCCCCCCGCTCCTGCACGTCCGAACCGGTGCCAGCTCTTTGGACCCGCTTCGAACACCAAGCTCTTTGCGAAGATGGCTGCTTCGGCTGCCGACGTGATCAACATTGACCTTGAAGACTCGGTTGCGCCCTCGGACAAGGACATGGCGCGCGCCAACGCGATTGAGGCGATTAATACCGTAGACTGGGGCAACAAGACGCTTTCTGTCCGTATCAACTCGCTCGACACGCCTTATTGGTATCGCGACGTTGTGGACCTCTTGGAACAGGCGGGCGACCGTCTTGATCAGATCATGATCCCGAAAGTGGGCTGTGCAGAAGACGTCTATGCCGTTGACGCGCTCGTCACCGCCATTGAGCGCGCCAAGGGCCGCACCAAGCCGATCTCCTTCGAAGTGATCATCGAATCCGCCGCAGGTATCGCCCATGTCGAAGCAATTGCGGCCTCTTCCCCGCGCATGCAGGCGATTAGCCTTGGCGCTGCGGACTTTGCCGCCTCTATGGGCATGCAAACCACTGGCATCGGCGGTACGCAGGAAGACTACTATATGATCCGCGAGGGCGCGAAGTATTGGTCGGACCCGTGGCACTGGGCGCAGACCGCAATTGTCGCCGCCTGCCGCACGCATGGCCTTTTGCCCGTGGACGGCCCATTCGGCGATTTCTCGGATGATGAAGGCTACATCGCTCAAGCCAAGCGCTCGGCAACGCTTGGGATGGTCGGCAAATGGGCGATCCACCCTAAGCAAATCGCCCTTGCCAACGAGGTCTTTACCCCGTCCGAGGCCAAGGTGGCCGAGGCCCGCGAAATCCTTGCCGCAATGGAAGAGGCCAAGGCGCGCGGCGAAGGCGCAACCGTCTACAAGGGCCGCCTCGTCGACATCGCTTCGATCAAACAGGCCGAAGTTATCGTTCGTCAGGCCGAGATGATCGCAGGCTCCTAAGCCCGATTTAAACCCATCAAAGAGGCGGGCCAGCGCGGTCCGCCTCTTTTGTTTGCCGAACCCGAGTTGCAAAGACCCCATTTGCCGCCTTATATCGGGGTAACTTTGCGTGAGGCGACCTATGACCAATTATCTCGAGTTCGAAAAACCGCTGGCTGAAATCGAAGGCAAAGCCGAAGAGCTGCGCGCGATGGCCCGCGAAAATCCCGAGGCAGACGTCGAGAAGGAAGCTCAGGCTCTCGACAAAAAAGCCGAAGAGATGCTCAAGACGCTTTACGGCTCGCTGACACCTTGGCGCAAATGTCAGGTGGCGCGTCACCCCGACCGCCCGCATTGCAAAGACTATATCGACGCGCTCTTTACCGAATTCACGCCGCTTGCCGGTGACCGCGGCTTTGCCGACGATCACGCAGTCATGGGCGGCCTCGCCCGTTTCAACGGACGCCCTGTCATGGTGATTGGTCAGGAGAAGGGTTCAGACACCAAGAGCCGCATCGAACACAACTTCGGCATGGCGCGTCCCGAAGGTTACCGCAAAGCGATCCGGCTCATGGACCTTGCTGACCGGTTCGGCATTCCGGTCATCACGCTTGTCGACACCCCCGGTGCATATCCGGGCAAAGGCGCCGAAGAGCGCGGTCAGTCCGAAGCCATCGCGCGTTCCACTGAAAAGTGCCTTGCAATCAAAGTGCCGCTTATCTCGGTCATCATCGGCGAAGGCGGCTCGGGCGGTGCAGTGGCATTCGCAACGGCAAACCGCGTCGCGATGCTCGAACACTCGATCTATTCGGTAATCACACCCGAAGGCTGTGCGTCGATCCTTTGGAAGGACGCGGGCAAAATGCGCGAAGCCGCCGAAGCGCTTCGCCTCACCGCTAAAGACCTGCGCGAACTTGCGATCTGTGACCGCGTGATCAAAGAGCCTCTTGGCGGCGCACATCGCAACCACAAAGAGGCGATCAAATCCGTTGGTGTCGCGATTGCCGAAATGCTCGGCGAGCTGGACGGCAAGTCTGGCGACGACCTCAAGAAATCACGCCGGACCAAGTTCCTCGGGATGGGGACCAAGGGTCTCGCGGCTTAAAAGAAAAAGGCGGGGAATTCCCCGCCCTTTTTATATCTGAAAACCGACTTCCCGCATCAATTCGTTCGACCGTGTTTCCACGACCTCTTCGAGCTGCTTCATCATGACATCAGGCGGTAGGTTTGCCGGAATACGCGGCAAGAACTCTACAATCGCCTTACCGGGGCGATACATGATGCCCGAGCGCGGCCAGAAAATGCCTACGTTGCAGGCGACAGGCACACATTCCTGACCAAGCTCCTTGTAAAGAACAGCAGAGCCAACTTTGTAAGGCTTCTCCACCCCAGGAGCCACGCGCGTCCCTTGGGGGTAAATGATAAGCTGGCCGCCCATTTGACGCCCCGCAGAAACGTCTGCGACCATCTTTTTGATCGCTGCACCGCGCTTGCCCCGGTTCACAGGAACACAGCCGATCCGAAGACCATAGATGCCCACAAAAGGGGTCCAAAGAAGCTCGCGCTTCATGATAAATTTGCCGTGCGGGACCGACGCATAAATCATCAGGATATCGAGGAAGGACTGATGTTTGGCCGCAATGACAACTTCATCAGTCGGAGGTGTGCCGCGCACCTCGGTTTGAATACCGACCATGGGACGTGCAAGCCAGATCACGAGACGGCAATACGTGTGCGCGGCAGCGATAGCGCCCTTACTGCTTACAATCGCCCACGGCAGATAGAGCGTCGCGACCACTGCCATGAGGAGGTAGATTGTGACCATAAAGATCAGCGATCTGATCCACTGAATTGCGTTCATCATGACTGGTTCCTTAAATTTCGGAGTGCCGCGTTGCGGGTTGCCGCGAATGCTATGATGGCAGCGAGCGGCGGAATGACCAAGGGCCAAAGCCAACCAGTGCCCTGAAACCCAAGGCCTGTGAGAAAACCAGCGGCAACATCAGACGAGGGCAATAGAGTAACCGCAAGAACGCCAAATACGGTGCCAGCGGCGGCGCCTGACAGTGCGCGGAGCGTGAAACGTCGAACGAAAGCGCCTGCAATATAAGCGTCACGAGCGCCAACAAGACGCATCACACGGACAACCTGAGCGTTGGCGGAAAGCGCAGCTTGTGCGGCGAGTGTGATCATCGCGCCCATTGCCGTAAGGATGAGCGCAATTGAAACCACCCCAAGGAGTCTAAGACGATTGGCGGCGGCGACCAAAGGTTCGCGCCAGCGCGTGTGGTCATCAAGGATCGCCCCCGGAACCTCGGCCTGGAGGCGAGCGCGAAGACCTGTTGCGTCCATGCCGTCCGAGGTTTCGATGATCTCGATCAGACGCGGAATTGGGAGACTTTCGACCGGAATATCGGGGCCAAACCAAGGTTCGAGAAGTGCTCGTTGCTCGTCATCCGAAAGCTCTCGCGCTTGAGCCACGCCCGGAGTTTGCTCAAGAACACGAAGAGCAGCCTTGGCCTGAGCATCCAGCTGATCTTCTGGGGCGGAAATCCGAAGAGTAGACGTCTGCGCAAGTTCAGACGCCCAGCGTTCTGCCAATCGTCCTGTGGCGAGGGACAAAGCCAAAGCAAAGACAGCCAGAAACGCCATAGCACCTGAGGTGAAAACCGTCAGTCGGGCGGTAAAACCCGTAGGCGGAACGGCGCGATCGGCAGAAGGATCACCTGCCAAAAGCGATAGAGTGCGGCCAATATTGATGTTCATAGGTCGCTCCCCGCCACCTGAAGACGGCCACCTTTAAGGCGCAGGACGCGGGCCTGAACCTGTGCTTTGGTGGCGCGAATTAGGTTCATGTCATGCGTTGCAACGAGGACCGATTTCCCCATGCGGTTCAATTCGACCAAGAGCTTGATAAGACGTTGGGACATCTCCCAATCGACGTTGCCGGTCGGCTCGTCTGCAATCACCATTTCAGGCGACATGATGACCGCGCGCGCCAGTGCAGCGCGCTGACGCTCGCCACCTGAAAGCTCGGGCGGAAGCTGGCCCGCTTGTTGGGTCAGGCCAACCCAAGCCATTAGGTCTTGAAGATAATCACCAGCCTCGTCCGCACGGCCCGCAACCGTCAAAGGCAGCGCGACATTCTCAGCGACCGAAAGGTGATCGAGGAACTGGCAGTCCTGGTGCACAACGCCAACGCGGCGGCGCACATCCGAGATTTGATCGCGGTCGATTGTACGACGGTTAATTCCAAAAAGCCGCACATGTCCCGCAGTTGCAGTGAGTTCGCCATAGCAAAGCTTGAGCAAAGTGGTCTTTCCAGCACCAGAAGGTCCGGTCAAGAAATGGAACGAGCCCGGCGCCAAACGCAGCGAGACATTCGAGAATAACTCGCCTCCGCCATAGGAGTAGGCCACATTTTCGAGTTCGATCACTGCTCACCTCTTTTTTAGTGTTGCTGTGTTCTGCCGAAAACACCCGCGGATTTCAATTACCGCCTTTGGATGGAATACTTGCAAATGGATTGCGATTGGCTGCTAAATTGCTAGAAGAAGTTAACAAAGAGCAGACGGAGCCGGTCAAAACCGGTCGGAACGGGGGACACGACATGCGGCTCATTTGCCCGAATTGCGGGGCCCAGTACGAAGTACCAGACGACGTTATTCCCGAAAATGGTCGGGATGTTCAGTGCTCTAACTGTAGTCATACATGGTTCGAGACACCTGGTTCTTCTATCGAGCGTGAAGAAGAAGGCGACGAAATCGTTCATGAGATTTCGTCAGACGAGCCTTATGACTTTACCCCTGAGCCCGAACCGGAACTCGAACCCGAAGATGAGCCGGATTATGCCGACGGCAGCGACGAGGGCTATGGCGAAGAGCCACCAAAGCCTCAAAGACGCGCTCTAGACCCGTCCATCGCAGAAATTCTACGCGAAGAAGCAGAACGCGAAGCAGCTCAGCGGCGTGCCGAAAGCTCTCCGATGGAGAGCCAGCCAGACCTAGGGTTGGATGTGGCTCCGCCGCCACCTGCGCCCATTTCGCCTGAAGAGCAACGCAGCGAAGAGGCGCGGCGCCGTATGGCCCGACTTCGCGGCGAAGCTGTCCCGCCGCCAAGTGCACCCCATGCGCATCGCAGCGAGCTTTTGCCAGACATCGAAGAGATCAACTCGACGCTTCGTTCCACCGCAGAACGCAGTGCGGCGCGGCCTGTTTATCAGGAGGAGCCTGCGGTCGAAAAGTCGGGTGGCTTTGGACTTGGCTTTGGGCTTGTGATGCTGGTCGCGCTCTTGGGGCTCGGCACTTACATGTTCGCTGACACAATTTCCTCTGCCGTTCCCGCGCTGGACGGGACGATTTCAAGCTTTGTTGCTTGGGTCGATGACATTCGTACGCTGCTGGATGAAAAGGCGCGTGAACTGCTGAGCGAAAGCTAAAACCGATCCAAAAGGCGCTTGAGGTAATCGAGTTCGATGCGCGGTCGTTCTTGATCAGAAGAGCGTTTGCGCAACTCGTCCAAGAGTTCTTGAGCACGGCGCTCGATGTTCATTCCCAGCTCGTCGCCGTCACCCGTGACACCGCCTTGTCCACCACTTTGGCGGCCCAAAGGATCGCGTCGCCCCGGTTGCTCGACCTGACCTTGCTGTTGACCGGATTGCTCGCCCTGTGCTTGATCAGTCTGGTTTTGCTCGGCCTCGGCCAGCGCTTGTCCCATGTCGCGGAGCCCCTCACGCATGCGGTCCATCGCTTCGGCTTGCTTATCAATCGCCTCGGGTAGGTTCCCATCGCGGAGCGCTTGCTCGGCTTGATCCATCGAGCGCTGTGCTTGTTCAAGATTGCGCTCTGCTCGATCACCTGCCTCGCCCTGCAAATTAGGCAAAGTCTGGCGCTGACCATTCAGTTGATCTTTGAGGGATTGCTGTCGATCTGCGAGATTTTCGTTCCCTTCATCCTGACCTTGCTGACCATTGAATTGGTCCTGAAGTTGGCTGAACGACTCGTCGGACAGATCTTGTTGATCTTGAAGGGTTTGCCCTAGGTCGCGCATCGCACGTTGGGTTTGACCCGACTGACCGTTCCCGCCCTCACCTTGCGAAACCTGCATATTCTCAAGCATCTGGTTAAGTTGCTCCATGAGCGCCTGAGCCTCGGCCATCCGGCCCTCTTCCATCAGCTCTTGGATACGGTCCATAAGAGCGTTCAGCTCGTCTTGGGTGATCTCGGTCGAGTCTTGGCTCTGGTCTGGCTGATCGGTCCCGTCTTTGCCTTGGTTCTGCTGGGCAAGCAGGTCCATGTATTCGTTCGTCGCGTCCCGAAGCTCGTCCATCAGCTCTTGGATTTCCTCTGGTGAAGCGCCATTGCGCATCGCCTCGGCAAGTCGCTCTTGTGCGCGCTCCAAGCGTTCGCGGGCATCTTGGAGCGACCCTTCCTCGAACTGAACAGCAAGTTCCCAAAGAGCATCGGTCACATCAAGACGCTCCGCATCATCAAGAACACCGTCCTCAATCATTCCTTCGATCCGCTGCACGATAAAGCGAAGTCGCAGGAACTTTGCGTTGTCTGCGATAAATCCTTCCGGTTTGTAAGTAATGGCGCGGAGGAGCTGTGCGCTCTGTTTCGCGTTCGATGAAGACCAAAGAATATCGCGGCGCTGCTCGGCGATTGCTTTGGCAAGAGGTTGAAAGAATCGCTTTCCCGGAAGAATGATGTCTTCGGGATCGCTAAGCCCAATCTGACCGCTCGCATCTTCAACTGAGAGGGTAATCGTGACTGGGAGATTGGCCAAAACGCTTGTGCTGAAGTCTCCTGTCAAGATCTGGTCAAAGTCGTCGCGTCCGCCTGAAAAAGGCATGGGCAGATCGACCTTTATCGGCGCGATTTCATCCGGTTCGGCCGCAAGGCCATATCGGCGGTCTACGCGAGAGAGGTCGAGCGCAATTTCCGCACTTCCTCGGACCACGCCATAGTCATCAAGCGCACGAAAGGCTTGGGACATCTGACCCTTGGCATCCGAAGAAATGGGGGCCGTCAGCTCGACGTAAGGCACATTGTCCGGCTGTGCATCGATCCGCCAAATTCGGCCACCGTCTCCTTGAATTTCGATGGTGCCGGACTGTTTGATTTCAAAATTTTGCTCAAGATCAGAGGCTGAGCCGATTTCACTTGTACGAGCAGAAACGGTTTCAAGAATCGTCAGGTCTCCCACATCGCCATAGAGCCGGATGGTGACCTTTGAGCCTTGGGGGACAGAAAGAACAGGCTTGGTGATGTCAGCGAGATAGATCGAAGGGACACCTGTATACGAAGGTGGCGCGACCCATGCTTCCCAAGTTGCCGCTGTGCTGGTGGCAGAGGTCGAAACGCGGCCCTGCGCGACGTCACCAATCCGCCAGATCGACCCAAAAAGAAGGGCAACAACAAAGAACAAGAGTGCGGTGTAGCGGAGTCCAAAAGGATCAAGCCGCGAAATCCGAAGATCGGGTTCTACGCTTTTTGCCTCGGACGTGCGGGCGCGCATACGTTCGAGGTGGGCCGCCCAAATTGCAGCGGAATCGGGATCGGACGCACCAATAGCCTGTTGATCCAAGAGGGTAGCAATTGGCCGACCCCTAAGGCGTTCGTCCACGCGGGCCAGAGCATCTACGTCACTCGGCCAGCGGAACCGCCGAATTCCGGCATATAAAGCAATCGCAAGTGCAAGGACGCAGACAACCGCAAAGGCCCAAACCGCCTCGATAGGCAGAGGGGCGAGCCAGCCGAGCATAATCGGGGCGAGTGAAACGAAGAAAATAGTCCAGACCGGCCAGAACGCTCGGACAACACGTTCCGCTACCATTCCAGCACGTGTTGCCAAAACAGTATAACGAAGATGTCCGAGCTGGGATTTCCAATCGGTCAGTGGGCCGTCCTCTTTGGTTTGCCCCGAGCCTTTCGGATCAGAGCCACTCGGGGATGATATCCCTCGCGATCATTTCTTCATAGGTAGGCCTTTGGCGAATAACTGCAAATTGATCACCATTGACAAGAACCTCTGGGATGAGAGGACGCGAGTTATATTCGCTTGCCATAACCGCGCCGTAAGCACCGGCAGACCGGAATGCCACGAGATCACCAGCTGTGACTTTGTTCAACTCGCGCGCCTTGGCAAAGGTGTCACCTGTCTCGCAGATCGGACCTACGATGTCATAGGGCTGTTTCTCTGCGCCTGCCTGAGGTTCTTTGACCAGTTCGATATCGTGGTGCGCATCATACATTGACGGGCGCACAAGGTCGTTCATGGCAGCATCAACAATCATGAAATCTCGGTCTTCGCCCGACTTTACATAGATGACCTCGGTGATCATCAGACCCGCGTTGCCAGCGATGAGACGCCCCGGCTCAATCTCAACCTCGCAGCCGAGATGACCAACCTCTTCGCGGATCACTTGACCAAGGTCCATTGGGAGCGGCGGAACCTCATTCGAGCGGGTGTAAGGGATGCCCAAGCCGCCGCCAAGATCGAGGCGGCGGATGTTGTGTCCCTCGGCGCGGAGCGTTTCACAAAGCTCGGCCACCTTGCGATAGGCAAGGCGGAAGGGTTCGAGATCAGTCAGCTGGCTGCCGATGTGAACGTCGATACCGACGACATCGAGACCCTTGAGCATTGCGGCACGGGCGTAAACCTCTTTCGCACGGGAAATCGGGATGCCGAATTTGTTCTCTTTCTTGCCCGTTGCGATCTTAGCGTGGGTCTTGGCGTCGACATCGGGGTTCACGCGGATGGCAATGGGGGCAACTTTACCAAGCGAAAGGGCAACCTCCGAGAGCGCTTCCATCTCAGGCTCGCTCTCGACGTTGAACTGGCGGATGTCGCCTTCGAGTGCGATGCGCATTTCCTCGCGGGTCTTACCAACGCCCGAAAAGACGATTCGATTACCCGGAACGCCTGCGGCCTTGGCGCGGAGGTATTCGCCGATGGACACCACGTCGATGCCCGCACCGCGATTGCCAAGAAGTTTGAGCACCGCCACATTGGACAGCGACTTCATCGCAAAGCAAACAAGATGTTCCATCCCATCCAGCGCTTCGTCAAAGACTTGAAAGTGACGCTCAAGGGTTGCGGTCGAGTAGACATAGAAAGGCGTGCCGACTTTTTCGGCGATCTCGGCGATCCGCACGTCCTCGGCATGAAGCTCGCCGTTCTTATAGAGAAAATGGTCCATCTGACTACTCCGCGCAAAGTTACTGCGTCATAGCAAATCAGGCGAAAACCCCAAGCCCCAAGTTGCTATTCGATGGGGCGGGTGCGCAGAAAGAGATAAAGCGGCAGGCCGCAGCTTACGCCGATGCAGAACGTGGCGGGAATTGCGATGAGAGCAACGTAGTTCCGGCGCACGTAAATCTCGGCCAGAATCCAAAGCGTCAGGGCAATGGCCGAGATCGTGAGATCCCAAGTGAGACCTGTGGTGGAGGCGTTCACATACCACGCATCGATGAGCCCGCCGAGGCCCGTGCCCGTCTCCTGCATATAGGAGACAAAGTAATACATCGGGTGTATGGCACCCCAGAGCGCAAGCGCGAGATATGCCATCCGAAGTTTCGACATCAGCAGGACGCGTCCCAGACTGCGCAGACGTTTTCATTTGGGGCGACGGGTGGTCCAGCGACACCGCAGCCCGCGAGAGAAAGCGTCAATACGATCAGAACGAATTTCAAGCCAGAGCCTCTTTCCAACGTGCAATTTGTTCACGAACACGCACGGGTGACGTTCCACCATAAGACATGCGCGAGGCAACAGAATTCTCGACGCCCAGCACGTCGAAAACTTGGGCTTTGATATCTGCGTGGACGGACTGCATCTCTTCGAGCGTAAGGTAGGGAAGATCGCAGCCCTTGGATTCGGCCTTGGCGACAAGCGCGCCTGTGACGTGGTGCGCATCGCGGAAGGGAAGCCCAAGCTCGCGCACAAGCCAGTCAGCAAGATCGGTCGCGGTCGAGAAACCAGAGGCAGCGGCCTTGCGCAGGTTTTCACGCTGAGGCGTCATGGTCTCGACCATGCCCGTCATCGCTGCGAGCGACAGCAGGAGGTTATCGGCAGCGTCAAAGACCTGTTCTTTGTCTTCCTGCATGTCCTTGGAATAGGTCAGCGGAAGACCCTTCATCACGGTGAGAAGCGCAACGTTTGCCCCGAGGATACGGCCGATTTTCGCGCGGATCAGCTCGGCGGCATCGGGATTCTTTTTCTGCGGCATAATGGAGGAACCCGTCGACCATTGGTCCGACATCGCAACAAAACGGAACTGGGCAGACGACCAGATCACCAGCTCTTCTGCAAAGCGGCTCAGGTGCATCGCGCAGATCGACGATGCGGCAAGGAATTCGAGTGCGAAGTCGCGATCCGAAGTCGAATCGAGCGAGTTGGCAGTCGGACGATCAAAGCCAAGCGCCTCGGCGGTCATGTGACGATCAATCGGGAAGCCTGTGCCAGCGAGAGCGGCAGCACCAAGCGGCGATTCGTTCATTCGGCGGCGCGCATCGGCAAAGCGCGAACGGTCTCGGTTCAGCATCTCGACGTATGCGAGCATGTGGTGACCCCAAGTCACGGGTTGAGCGACCTGAAGGTGGGTGAAGCCCGGCATGACCCAGTCGGCCCCTGCTTCGGCCTGAACCAAAAGCGCATCCATCAAACCCTTGAGCGCGCCGTCGACAACGTCGCACTGTTCACGAACCCAAAGGCGGAAATCGACAGCAACTTGGTCATTGCGGCTTCGTGCAGTGTGGAGGCGACCCGCAGGTTCGCCGATCAGTGTCTTGAGACGGGCCTCGACGTTCATGTGAATGTCTTCGAGAGCGGTCGAGAATTCAAAATTCCCTGCTTCAATCTCTGACAATATGGTGAGGAGGCCTTCCCGAATGGCTTCGGCATCTTTATCCGTAATAATGCCTGTCGCAGCGAGCATCGCGGCATGGGCCCTCGATCCGGCAATGTCCTGAGGAGCGAGGCGCTTGTCATAACCGATCGACGCATTGATGGCTTCCATGATTGCGTCCGGTCCGGCGGCAAAGCGCCCTCCCCACATTTCGTTCGAGGTCTTGGTCATAGTCGGAGGTCCCATGCTGAATTTGAACGGGCATAAAATAAGGTCTGCGTTGCTTTATACGGCCCTCGCGGTTCTTGCAAACACTGCACATGCCGAAACGCCTGATATTGTCGCATTGCGCGTGGGCGATATGACCAAACTGACAGTGCACGCCGAGCCGATGGCTGCCGCTGATGTAGCATTTCAGTCGGCTGATGGCTCGGAGATGACCCTTGCCGCGTTTAAGGGCAAAATTGCCTTGGTGAATTTCTGGGCGACATGGTGCGCCCCTTGCCGCGAAGAAATGCCATCTCTCTCGGCACTTCAAAACGAGCTTGGCGGCGAGGACTTTGAGGTTGTGACCATTGCAACAGGCCGCAATGCCCCCGCTGCAATCGAGAGATTCCTTGAGGAAATTGGAGCATCCAATCTTCCGAAGCATACAGACCGTAAGCAGCAACTTTCGCGGGCGATGGGTGTTCTAGGGCTTCCGATTACGGTGATCCTTGATCGTGATGGAAACGAGATTGCACGCCTTCAAGGAGACGCGGATTGGAGCAGCGATAGCGCCAAAGCGATTATGAAGGCCCTGATCGAAGGTTAAGCGTGGCCTGCCGTTGATGACAACGTCAGAGGGTCCACACCCAGAGACTTGAGAGCGGCAGTCCACTTGTGCTCATTCGCACGGCCAAAAAGGATGTCCTCTCGGGCGTCGCCTGTAAGCCAGCCGTTATCGAGGATTTCACTTTCAAGCTGACCAGGACCCCAGCCTGAATAGCCAAGCGCCATGAAAGATAATTCGGGTCCATGACCGGCGGCCATATCGGCCAAGACATCTGTGGTTGCAGTCATAGAAGTGGCGGCATCAACCTCGAGCGTTCCTGCTTCGGACTGATATTCTGACGAGTGCAGAACAAACCCGCGGCCCGTTTCCACTGGCCCACCAAAGTGAACGCGAATATCGCGATACCCGTCTCCAAGCGGGATGTCGAGCTGCTCAAGCAGATCAGAAAACCTGAGCTCCGGAGCAGGCTTGTTAACGATGAGCCCCATCGCACCCTCTTCTGAGTGGGCACAGATATAAACCACGGCATGCTCGAAACGGGGGTCGCCCATTCCTGGCATGGCGATGAGCAGCTTGCCCGAAAGATTTGAAGAAAAAGCTTTCATAAGTAAGATGATGTGTCTCAATCAACTGTGGTTCAAGGGGAACCTTTCAATCCGTTCGCTTGAACGTGACTTTCCAACGGACTTTCTCTGGGTAAATTGGCCTGCATGAACAGACTCACCGCGCTCGCCTCCGTTTTAATCACATTGGGACTTCCTGTCCTCGCAGAGCAGGAGATCGCACGCCCTGAACTTCTCGTGGGTTGGCGCGGCGCGAATGGCGTTCATATCGCAGCACTCAAGCTTGACCTTGCGCCAGAATGGAAAACGTATTGGCGCGCACCAGGCGAAGCGGGAATACCGCCTCATTTCGATTGGACTGGTTCTGAAAACATTCAAAGCATTATGCCCGTTTGGCCAACACCTGAAGTGTTTGACCTGAACGGGATGCAGACCATCGGCTATAAAGACGGGCTGGTCTTGCCACTCCAAGTTTCGCTGAGTGACCCGACAAAGGAGGCGCATATCGTCGGCAATATCGATCTTGGCGTTTGCAAAGACATTTGCATGCCGATCAGCTTTAGCTTGGATGCAGTGCTTCCTGTCAAAGGCAAGCGTGAGACCGAAGTGGTTTCTGCGATGGTGGACCGCCCAATGACGTCCGCAGAAGCAAACGTGAAACACGTCGGGTGCAAAGTGCGTCCGTCAGAAGATGGCATCACGATAGAAACCACTGTTGAGATCGCGCCGCTCGGCGAAAACGAAACCGTAGTCATTGAAACGAGCGAGCCCGAGGATTGGGTCACCGAGACCGTATCAAAACGGTCTGGCAATCAGATCGTCAGCGTCGCCGAAATCCTCCCGATGGGTCAGGCACCGTTAAGCTTTGATCGCTCTGGCGCGACCATTACCATTTTGGCAAGAGGTCACGCCGTAGAGATCAACGGCTGTCAGGCAGACTGATTGCGTCCTCGCAGCGCGAACGCTGCGATCAAATAGATTGCAATCAGGACGGCGGCGAAGACCGCAGCAAAGATCAAAGCTGCGCCCATTGGAGAGGTAGGAAGCGCGGCGATCAAAGGCGTTCCAAGCATCGCCGGAACAACCAAGAACCCAAACAGTCCGACGCCAAGTGCTGATCCAATGATTGCAGGAATGAAGAGCCGCTTTTCGCGGGTCCGAAGTGCGCGCTTGGCCGAAAGGATATGTCGACGAATGTCATCCTGAACGGCGATCAACGAGGGGACGACTAGGAGCACCATCACCATCCCGAAACTCAGGCCATAGACCAGCGTAACGACTGTAGGCTTGAGGAACTCAGCTTGGCTTGATCTTTCATAGAGGAGAGGCGCAAGACCAAGAACCGTGGTTGCAGTGGTTAGAAGCACCGCTCTGAGACGATCGCTCACCCCGTCAATAATCGCAGGATGCAACCCGCGTTCTTTGCCGTATTCATCAATCGTTGTCACAAGCACAATTGAATCGTTGATGACGATCCCGACCATGCCCAAGAGACCAACAACGGTGAACATGCTCATGGGAATTCCCCATGCATCGTGCCCCCAGATCGTTCCAACAAGTGAAAATGGAATGATCGACATCACAACAAGCGGGCGCGTCCAACTTGCGAAAATCCACGACAGTGTGAGGTAAATACCGACAAGGATAAAGGTCAGGCCGACTTTGGCGTCGCTCAAGAAGTCTGCCTCTTGCTGGCTCAGGCCTCCATAGGCCGTACCGACTCCAAAACGGCTCTCGATGTCGGGAAGGATTTCGGAAGAGATCAGCTCTTTGATCTCGTTTGCGCGGTCTGCATTCTCGTCATCGAGGTCACCCGAAACCGAGATCTGCATAATCCCATTCTCTCGGATAACCGAAGAAAAACCAGTGCGGCGCTCGACGGAAACGATGTCTGCGAGCGGCACATAGATACCCGAAGGGGAACGCAACTCCATCCGTTCGAGGAAATCTGCTGTGAGTTCGCCATCAGGAAGCTGAACACGGATCGAGGCAGAGCGCGTTCCATCTGGGTAGCTCGCCGCTTCGATACCTGCGAGGCGACGACGAAGCTCGGCGCCAAGATCGTCAATAGCGAACCCAAGTGCTTCGCCCTGTGGGGTCAGATTGAGAATAAGCTCCTCCTTGTCATAGGAAAGCGAGTCCTCAAGGCCGGACACTTCGGGGAACTGCATGAGCAAGGTTTTCAACGCTTCTGCTGCGTCTTTAAGGGTTTCGGCATCCGCGCCCGAGAGATCAATCTGAAGTGAATTTCCACCAGGCCCAGCGCCCCAGCTTCTAAAGCTTACGGTTTCGGCCATAGGATGGTTGCGAACGGATTGCTGTAGCTCTGAGACAAATTCATTCGAACTATAGGGACGCAGGTCAGGCTCTATCAGTTCGATTGAGATCGAACCCAGCTGATAGGTCTCTTTGCTGTCAGTCCCGCTGAGACCGCGGCCCGAGGTGCCACCGATTTGGGTCACGACGTATTCAATTGGATTGAGGCCATGTTCGGCTTCGTATTTTGCGCCAAGCTCTTCGGTCGCGCGCTGAAGTTCTGCCATCATCGCCATCGAGTCTTCACGTGTGGCGGCAGGTAGCATTGCGAAGTTGCCGCTGATCTGGCCCTGTTCTGGGGAAGAGAAGAACCGCCATTGGACCTCACCCTTTATAAAGAGCGAAAGCTGGGTCGTCAGAAGCAAGACCGACGCCGCAAGCACGGGGTAGCGGAGCTTGAGCACCAACGAAATGAACGGTCGAAAAAGCGTGACTCGGAACCAACGAAACCCACGGTTCACGAGACGAGATGGCATATCGTACCAATGGTCTTTGCGGTTTGCTTTTACCGAGTGGGAGAGGTGGTTCGGAAGGATCAAGAAACACTCGATCAAACTCGCGGTCAGAACCGTGATGACCGTGAAAGGAATGTCTTCGATTAAGTCACCGAACCGCCCGCCGACAATGGCAAGGCCGTAAAACGCGATGTTGGTTGTAATCGTGGCAGAGAATACAGGCCCAAACATGCGACGAGCCGCATTCTCAGCCGCAGTCGCACCACCTTCACCCAAGGAACGGCTTCGGAAATCTGCATGTTCGCCGACGACAATAGCGTCATCCACCACGATACCGAGCGTGATAATCAACGCAAAAAGCGAGATCATGTTGATGGTGAGACCCGCCCAATACATGAAGGCGACGGCTGCAAGCATGGATACCGGAATACCTGCGGCAACCCAAAGCGCGGTTCTTGCATTAAGGAACAGAAACAGAAGCAAGAGTACAAGCGCGAGTCCCTGAATCCCATTTTCAAACAGGATGTCGAGGCGACCTGTAATCTGTTCGGCGCGGGTGTTTATAAGGTCGACGCTCACACCAGCGGGTAGAGTGGCTTGGTATTCGGTCGCCACCTCTTGCACAGACTCCTGAAGTCCAATGGCATCACCTTGCGCTCCACGCACAACACTAATTTGAACGGCAGCATTTTCACCAACATAGAAGGCTCGGTCGCGGTCTGGACCTTCAACGGTGATCGTCGCAACGTCGCCAATCGTAAGCTTTGAACCATCAGAATTCGTGCGAAGGACAATCGCATTAATCTCTTCGGCGCTGCGCTTCTCGCTTCCGGCTCGAACGCGTGACGAACCAGCAACATCCCCAACGGGGCTTGTATCAACTTCGGCAGCAATTGCCGAAGCAATCTCGGCCATCGTCACATCGTATTGGCGAAGGGAAAGTGAGGTCACTTCAACCACAGTCTCAGGCGCAGCAACGCCAAGGATAGACGTGCGCGTTACGCCTTTGGCGAAGAGCCGAGAAACCATCTCGTCCGCAAAACGGCTGAGCTGGTCGACGCCAACAGGTCCTGTGATCATGACATCCGTGACGCCGTCAGACCATCCGCTCCGACGGATGGTGGGGTCGTCGGAGCCTTCGGGGAGGCTATTTGCGCCGTCCAAAGCGTCTTGCACATCTTTGGCAGCGGTATCCATGTCATAGCCCGTTTCGAACTCGAGCGTGATCGAGGCGCGGCCTTCGGAAGAACGTGCAGAAGAACTCGTAACACCTTCGACCCCAAGAAGGATCGGATCGAGAACTTGGACAATCGCGGTATCTACGTCTTCGGCACCAGCACCGTCCCATGCAACCGATACGCTGATCCGATCCACGATCACGTCAGGGAAAAACTGTGCTCGCATTTTGGGATAGGTGTAGAGCCCTGCGGCAACCATCAAAACAAGCAAGAGGTTCGCGGCAGTCCGATGGCGCGTAAAATACGAAAGTATCCCGCCAAATCCGCGATTAAGAAGCTCTGATCCGGTCGCCATGGGTTACCCCCCCATCCGCTGTTCAAGACGGTTGACCGTCTCTACAGGCACATCTTCGGCCTCAAGCTGCGTCAGAATACGGGTTTTGGCTTCGTCCGGCATACGGCTTTGCTTTACGAACTCAACGAGCTTGGCCTTGCGCTCGGCGTCTAGTTTCACCGTTTCGCTCGAAGCCGTCTCGGGAGCGGTTGGTGTTGCGGAGGCTATCGGAGCTGAGGCAGTTTCGCCCGCGACCTGAACTTTGAGGCCAGCGCCCAAAAGCGGGGAACGCTCGGCTACGATCTTCGCACCGATGACTTCGGCGGCATCGATAATTACGCTCTCACCCTGTCGCCTACGAAGGGTCACAGAAGCGAGCGATAGGCGACTGTCTTCACCGATTACCAGCACCGTTCCATCGGCTCCGAGTGCCGAGGCCGGAATGCTTGCCACATTCTCAAGCGCAGGCTCTACAATTTCGACCGTCACAAAATCACCCACCCTGAAACCAGGGGCTTCATCAAGGGCAGCATAAAGCACGCGGCCTGTTTGACCGTCACCAACCGACGCGCTTTCACGGGTGATTTTGCCCTGCGCCATAAGAGATACGTCGGCCACATCAATTTTGACCTTCACGTCGCCTTTGATGAGGTCGCCGTTTGCATCAATCAGGCGAAGATACTGCGCAGTAGAAACACGAAACTCGACCTCGAGTTCTTTCGGGTCGATCAGTTGCGCAAGTTGCTCGTTAGCTGTGACGCGGCCACCACGCAGCGTGCCGACATCAGCAAGCGTTCCATCGAAAAGAGCCGTGACCGTGGTGTCCGAAACTGTCCGCTCTGCCTCGGCAAGGTTAAGCTCGGCTCGAGCGAGATTTGTGCGGGCCTGATCCACGCGTGCTTCAGCTTGGGCAGCGGACTGACGCGAGTTCAACAAAGAAGCTTGGGCCGAAGACGACGAAAGTTCTGCTGTTTCCACGGCTGCTGCGGTCCCTGCCCCTCGGGTCAAAAGATCGCGTGCGCGGGTAAGTGCTGTTTCACGAAGATCAAATTGCTCTTGCGCGGCGGTCAGACTGTCATTTGCAAGAACAAGGGCGCGCTCTGCGTCTCGGAGCTCGGCTTGGGCGTCTTGAAGATCGGCATTGGCGCGACTGAGCGCGACTTCGGCATCGATGGGATCAATTCGAAGAAGTTCTTGGCCCGCTTGTACAGTGCCGCCGTCAATGAACTCGTCGGAAGTTTCAAGAATTGTACCCCCAACAGCGGCGCGAATTGCCAAAGTGCGCTGAGATTTCACCTCGCCAAAGACTGTGAGCACTGGTTCGAGAGTTTCAGGCGTGATCTCCACCACGTTGACTGTAGAGATGCGTTCGCGCTGCGGAAAACTCCGAGCTTCTTGACTCATGCGATCCTGAACCGCGAGGCGGACCGTGTTGCCAGCAAGCGCCAAAAGCGCCAGCGTCATCGACAATAGAAAAATACCTGTCAGGCTCCGGCGCAAGAAACGCATTCGTATAACTCCCGTTCACAACGCCAAGAGTTAAACCTCTTTGGCGCACAGTCCATACCGAGAGTGATACGATTGAAAATCCTATTTCCGTCGCTTGTGTTCTTCGAGACGCGGAAAAATCTCGACAAAGTTACAAGGGCGGTGCCGGTAATCGAGTTGATAGGCCAGAATCTCATCCCAAGCGTCCTTGCACGCTCCTGAACTTCCCGGAAGCGCAAAGAGATAAGTGCCGCCAGCAACACCACCTGTGGCACGGCTTTGCACCGCGCTAGTACCGATTTTCTGCATGGAGATTATGGTGAAAACCGTGCCGAAAGCGTCAATCTCTTTCTCGTAGACATCGCGGTGCGCCTCGACAGTTACATCACGTCCGGTAAGACCGGTGCCACCAGTCGAGATGACCACATCAATTTCGGGATTTTCGATCCATTCGCGGAGCTTGCTAGAAATAATGTCTCGCTCGTCCTTCACAATTTCACGCGCAGCGAGCTTGTGACCGGCATCAATAAGACGCTGGACGAGTGTATCGCCCGATTTATCCTCGGCCAAAGAACGTGTGTCGCTGACCGTCAGAATCGCGATGCGAACGGGGATGAATTCTTTAGTTTCGTCGATACGGCTCATTTTGAAGTCTCTTTGAATTGCGTTCAGCGGTCGAGCCGCGCCTTAATGGCAAGCAGATCCGCCCAAGCCTCGCGCTTGAATATCGCATCAGACATGATCCGCTCGGGGGAATACATCGGCATCGCAGGCACGCCCGCAATTTCGGCCCATTGGCCCCTTATCCTTGCAACAGCGGACTGGCCGAGCAGGACAGAAGATGCGGCGCTCCCCATGACCACGACTACTTCTGGCTTGGCCAAGGCGATGTGGGCCTCGAGAAACGGAAGCGCCATTGCACATTCCGCCGCATTCGGCGTGCGATCCATGGGAATACACCACGGCAGGATTGGCACGAAATAAAGCGCGTTCAATAAGTCGGGCGTCGTGCGCGACAAACCGATGGCGCCAAACATCTTATCGACGAAGCCGCCGATTGCACCCGAAAGGTAGCGCCCCTCGCGGTCGTCTTCGCGCCTCGGCGGATCACCTATGATCATCACCCGCGCCTCTGGGCGACCTTCGGCAAACAGATAACTCCGAGCGCCACGCCTGATCTCGAAATGCTCGAACTGTCCAAGCGCGTCGGACAGGTCATCGAGCGAGCCAACAGATTGCGCCGCGACTCGGGCTTCGGCAGCGGTATCGACTTCGACCTGAACTGGGATCGGCGGCGGACCCGACTTCTTGGGGGCGGCAGGTGCTTCTGCCTTTTTGATTTCGGCCAAGGCATAGCGATCGAGGGGAGCATCGAGAATTGCCTCGTCTGCGCCCATCTCTATCTGCCATTCGAGCAGAGCTTTGGCTGTCCAATAATCGACCTGAGATTCCATGAGGGCACCTTAGGCGGTATTTTCACAAATGTGCAGTGCCCTTGTCACATCTCCGTCTGCGCCCTTGCCGCAGTCGGCCCACCTACTTATAAGCCAGAAAAATCGGACCGGAGGCTGCTATGACATTTCGCGCAAACCACCTGCTTGGGATCGAACACCTCCGACAAGACGAGATCACGACAGTTCTCGATCTTGCCGACCGATATGCGGACGACAACCGGAACGGAGTCCAGCACAAAGACGTGCTCGCCGGTCTTACTCAGATCAACATGTTCTTTGAGAACTCGACCCGCACGCAAGCGAGTTTCGAACTTGCCGGAAAACGACTTGGCGCTGATGTGATGAGCATGGCCATGGCGCAATCGAGCGTGAAAAAGGGTGAGACCCTGATCGACACCGCGCTGACGCTGAATGCAATGCATCCTGATTTGCTTGTTGTCCGTCATGGGTCTTCGGGTGCCGTTGATCTTTTGTCGCAAAAGGTAAACTGCGCTGTACTGAACGCAGGGGATGGCCGTCACGAGCACCCGACGCAGGCGCTTCTCGATGCGCTTACCATTCGCCGCGCCAAGGGCCGCATTCACCGTCTTTCCATTGCGATTTGTGGTGACATCGCACACAGCCGCGTGGCTCGCTCGAATATCCTGCTCCTAGGCAAGATGGAGAACCGCGTGCGGCTTATCGCGCCGCCGACCCTCATGCCTTCGGGCGTTTCCGAATTTGGCGTCGAAGTTTTCGATAATATGGCTGAGGGTCTCAAGGATGTGGATGTCGTAATGATGCTGCGCCTGCAAAAAGAACGCATGGACGGCGGCTTCATCCCTTCGGAACGTGAATACTTCCACCGATACGGCCTTGATGCGGCCAAACTCAGCCTTGCCAAAGAAGACGCGATTGTCATGCACCCCGGACCGATGAACCGAGGCGTCGAGATCGACGGCACTATTGCTGACGACATCAACCGCTCGGTTATCCAGACACAGGTCGAGATGGGAGTTGCCGTTCGAATGGCAGCTATGGACCTACTGGCGCAAAACCTTCGAGCACGTCGCGCCGAGGCGCGCGCCGCCCAAGGCAAGATGGTCTGAGGAGGAAATTCAGATGAACGATATCCTTTTCAAAAACGCACGCCTTATTGATCCGGTCACGCTTCAAGACGTCAAAGGCGCCTTGGTGGTCAAAGACGGAGTAATCGTCGCTACGGTCACCGATCACCTCGATCAACTCGAAGCAAATTATCCCGCCAAAGAGATCATCGACTGTGGCGGCATGTGTCTTGCCCCAGGGATCGTCGATATCGGCGTTAAGGTCTCGGAACCTGGCGAGCGACACAAGGAAAGCTTCCGGTCTGCGGGACGCGCCGCTGCTGCTGGCGGTGTGACGACGATCGTAACGCGGCCTGATACGCTCCCCTCGATCGACACCCCCGAAACTCTTGAGTTCGTGGCTCGCCGCGCGGCGACCGACACGCAGGTTCGGGTCCTTCCGATGGCCGCGCTCACCAAGGGGCGCGAAGGCCGCGAGATGACTGAGATCGGGTTCTTGATGGACGCAGGTGCGGTCGCCTTCACCGACTGTGACCATGTGGTGCAGGACACTAAGGTTTATTCCCGTGCGCTGACCTACGCTCGTTCGCTCGGCGCACTGGTGATCGGACACGTTCAAGAGCCGATCCTGTCCAAAGGTGCTGCTGTGACTTCGGGAAAATTCGCGTCGCTGCGCGGCCTTCCAGGTGTGAGCGCAATGGCCGAGCGTATGGGCCTTGATCGCGATATCTCTCTGCTGGAGATGACTGGCGCAAAATACCACGCGGACCAGATTACCACCGGTCGCGCCCTTCCCGCCTTGGAACGCGCCAAGCGCAATGGTCTCGACATAACGGCAGGCGTTGGGATCCACCACCTCACGCTGAATGAATTTGACGTTGCCGACTATCGCACCTTCTTCAAAGTAAAGCCGCCGCTTCGCAGCGAAGATGATCGTATCGCGGTGATCGAAGGCGTCAAATCAGGTCTCATCGACATCATCTGTTCAATGCACACGCCCCAAGATGAAGAGAGCAAGCGCTTGCCCTTTGAAGAAGCGGCGAGCGGTGCGGTTGGTCTTGAAACGCTTCTTCCTGCGGCGATGCGGCTTTACCATTCGGGGATGCTGACACTGCCCGAGTTGTTCCGCGCTATGTCGCTCAACCCATCGCGTAGACTTGGTCTCGCAACAGGACGTCTACTTGATGGTTCGCCTGCGGACCTTATTCTGTTCGATCCCGATGCGCCTTTTGTCTTGGACCGCTTCACGCTCCAGTCGAAATCCAAAAATACCCCCTTTGACGGCGCACGACTTGAAGGCAAAGTGCTTGGGACTTGGGTTGCTGGAACCCGTATCTTTGGAGGCGCTTGATGCCCGAAATCGTTAGCTCACCCCTTACTCTCGCGATCTGGGCAGCACTTGGCTATCTTTTGGGTTCGGTGCCGTTTGGTGTGATCATCGCCCGCGCCATGAACCTTGGTGATCTGCGCAAGATTGGATCAGGCAATATCGGGGCAACAAACGTTCTGCGGACTGGCAACAAGCTCGCTGCATTTTTGACGCTGGTACTCGATGGCGGAAAAGGGGCAGCGGCAGTTCTGATCGCCCGCGCGTTTGCGCTTGAAGATGCTGTGATGCTTGCTGGTTTTGCGTCTTTCCTTGGGCACTGTTTCCCCGTTTGGCTTGGGTTCAAAGGTGGCAAGGGTGTAGCTACGTTCATCGGTCTTTCGCTTGCCGTTGCTTGGCCTGTTGGTCTTCTCGTCTGCGCCACTTGGCTCGCTGTCGCGTTCATTCTCGGGTATTCATCGCTCTCGGCTTTGACCGCAGCCGCGCTTTCACCGCTCTATTCCTACCTCACAGGGTATGGGGATATGGTGCTTTTGTTCATCGCGCTGGCCGCCCTGATTTACATCAGACACGCACAGAACATCTCGCGACTGCTTGCCGGGCAAGAAACCAAGATCGGCAAAAAAGGCTGAACAAAAGAAAAAGGCCGGCGAATGCGCCGGCCTATTCTCTTAGTAGCTAAAGGGCTTGTAGATCTTAGTCAGATCACCACCCCAATCTCCGTTGTAATGTTCAAGGAGCTCGTCAGCGGGTGTTTTGCCACTGTCGAGGCTTTCCTTGAGCGCAGAAAGGAAATGCGCCTCGTCCGAGATAAGGCCACCAGCACCCGGTTTAGCCCGAGCTTTGAGACCACTTTCGGCAATCGCGACCACCTCGCGTGCGAGGTCGTGCATTTTGATGCCGTTTGTATTCGCTTGAAGGCCATCGACCGAAGCAGCAACACGGAGTGCTTCGCGGGTTTCGGCGTCCCAACCTTTGACCAGATCCCAAGCCGCATCGAGCGCGGACTGGTCATAGGTCAGGCCGACCCAAAACGCGGGCAATGCGCACAGACGACGCCACGGACCACCGTCGGCACCGCGCATTTCGATAAACTGTTTGATGCGAGCCTCTGGGAACACAGTGGTCAGGTGATCGGCCCAATCCGATAGGGTAGGGGTTTCACCAGGAAGTGCGGGAAGCTGACCCTTGAGGAAATCGCGGAAAGACTGACCAAGCGCGTTGATATATTTGCCATCACGATAAACAAAATACATCGGCACATCGAGCACCCATTCGGCCCAGCGCTCAAAGCCCATCCCGTCCTCGAACACCCAAGGCAGCATCCCCGTGCGCGAGGCATCAAGGTCGCGCCAAATGCGCGAGCGCCAAGACTTGTGACCGTTTGGCTTGCCATCGAAGAAAGGCGAGTTGGCAAAGAGAGCCGTGGCAACGGGCTGAAGCGCAAGCGCGACGCGCAGCTTTTGCACCATGTCTGCCTCGGACGAGAAGTCGAGGTTCACCTGAACTGTGCAGGTGCGATACATCATCTGTTTGCCGTGCGTGCCAACGCGATCCATGTAATCGGTCATCAGGGAATAGCGGCCCTTTGGCATAACCGGCATTTGTTCGTGCGACCATATCGGAGCCGCGCCGAGACCAATGAATCCTACGCCGATTTCATCAGCGATCTCTTTGACCTCACGGAGGTGCGAATTCACCTCGTCACAAGTCTGGTGGATCGTTTCGAGAGGGGCGCCAGACAATTCCAGCTGACCACCCGGTTCGAGGCTGACGTTCGCACCGTCTTTCTTGAGACCGATGATGTTCTCGCCCTCAAGGACCGGAGCCCAGCCAAATCGATGCTGAAGGCCCTCAAGAACCGCCTTGATCGAGCGCGGGCCATCATAAGGTAGCGGATTTAGCGTATCTTTGCAGTAGCCGAACTTTTCATGCTCTGTCCCGATGCGCCAATTATCTTTGGGCTTGCAGCCTTGCGCAAGATATTCAGCGAGTTGTTCGTGACGCTCGATCGGGCCGCCGCCTGACTGTGGAATGGACATTGGGGCCTCGATACTAAAGTGCCGTTGAATTGGTTGAGTAGAGGTGGAGCGTTCTGCCGCTCAAGTCAAGGGATCGACAGGATCAGATTTCGATCTGATCCAAACGGTTGTCATGTGATCACCACTCTTATCGATTGCGCGTCCAACTTTTCCAAGATCGAAATCTTCGAGAGCGCCAAAAGCATCGACAAGCCCTTCCGCGCCATTTGCCGTATAAGGAACAAGAAGCGTGCTGCCAAAGTTATCCTTGATGCGCCAAAATAGATTGCTTGATCGCTGACCTATTTCGATTTTCGCAAGATCATTGATGGAAACAGCACCGCCCCAATTCGCCGTTAAAAATGTGATGCGGCGCTCGTCAATTTCGACCACGCCTTCGGCATCTTTTGTTCCACGACGAAGTCTCCCCCGCCGAAAGCCGTCAAGCGCGAGTGCAAGCCCGAGGAATGCGAGTGCACCTGTGAGGTACCGAAGGACACCAGGGATGGAAATGGTCCAATAGGTCATTAGCAGCGCAACCGCCGCGCCGATAATTGCCTGCGAATATCGCACAAGGACCACTTTGGCTTCGGGTCTGATCATGATGGCCAGTCACCCAAAATCTGTTGCCATACCGTCATCGCGGCTACCGCTGCGGTATCGGCACGGAGAATCCGCGGCCCGAGGCTCACAGAGTGGGTGATGGGCAGAGACTGAAGTCGCTTTCGCTCCGCATCTGAAAAGCCACCCTCAGGACCAATAAGGATCGCCCAAGGGCCTCTCTCCGCTTTGGCCAAGGTCTCGGCGGCGCCGACAAGTGCTTCGTCGCAGAACATGAGCTGACGATCCGATGGCCAGTGATCGAGAAGCTTACCGAGCTTTTGAATATCATCGACCTCGGGCACGAACGTGCCGCCACATTGCTCCGCAGCCTCAACCGCATGTGTCTGAAGGCGTTCTTGGTTGATACGACCGGAATTGGTGAAGTCGGTCTGAACAGGAATGATCCGCGCTGCGCCCATCTCGGTCGCTTTTTCGACAATAAAGTCGGTGCGTTCTTTCTTGATCGGAGCGAAGACGAGCCAGAGATCAGGCGGAAGCTGAAGCGCTCGTGTTTGCTCAGTGCACACTAGAACACCATTCTTCTTGCTCGCCTGAATGATCTCGCCATCCCATTCGCCGTCTTTTCCGTTGAAAAGCGAGAGGACCCCGCCAATTTCGAGCCGCATTACACCAAAAAGGTAATGAGCCTGCTCTTTGGTGAGAGAGACGGTTTGCCCTTGGGCCAAGGGTTGATCTACATAGAGACGAACTTTGGATGCCATGAGACAACAATATGACCGAGCAAGGCCAAGCGCCAGAGCCGACAGGCCAAGTTTCTGACGCTGTGAAAGGAAATTGGGTGGACCATTGGGCCCCTGAGGCGCTCCGCCCTTATTTTCGCCTTTCACGATTGGATCGCCCAATCGGGACTTGGCTCTTGCTTCTGCCATGTTGGTGGGCGCTTGCGCTTGCATCGCTCAAGAATGAGCATTTTGGCTTCTACGAACTTTGGATTGGCATTGGCTGTGCAATTGGCGCAACGCTCATGCGCGGGGCAGGATGCACATGGAATGACATCACCGACCGAGACATTGACGGGAAAGTGGAGCGCACACGTTCGCGCCCGATCCCATCAGGACAGGTGACCGCCAAGCAAGCAGCGCTATGGATGGTCGTGCAGAGCTTGGTTTCATTGGGAATTTTGCTAACGTTCAATTGGACTGCAATTGTGCTCGGCGTGCTGTCGCTTCTGCCCGTCGCTGTTTATCCCTTTGCCAAACGTTTCACTTGGTGGCCGCAAGTCTTTCTTGGAATTGCGTTCAACTGGGGTGCCCTCCTGGCTTGGGCCGCAGTTGATGGAAGCATCGGCGCTGAGGCGCTGCTGATGTATGTCGCAGGCATCTTTTGGACGCTTTTCTATGACACCATCTATGCCCACCAAGACCGAGAGGATGACGCTTTGATCGGAGTGAAATCCACCGCCCGACTTTTTGGTGAACAAACTCCATCTTGGTTGCGCCGCTTTCTGATCTTAACGATTCTATTTTTCGGAGCTGCAACGCTTCTGAGCACACTCGAGCTATCGGTTCTCAAACTTGTGATTGCGCTGTGCGGTGTTTGGGCGATGGGTTGGCATCTCATGTGGCAGCTCATAAAGTTCGATCCCGACAACAATAATACGCTCTTGATGCTATTTCGTTCGAACCGTGACGCAGGATTGATCCCTGTGCTGTTTTTTGCCGGTGCTATTTTGGTTTGATTGCGAACTTGGATTTGTAGCCTTACAGAGGGCGACAACCAGAAACAGAACTGGAAGCCAATGCGCCTTTCCTCAGTTTTTATCCGTGTCGGAGCGTTCGCCGCTGCTGCAATCCTTTCAGGTGTGTCCGCGAAGGTCGCGGTTTCGACGATCGAATCCCGTTCGGTCATTGGAGTGCAGGAAGAGCTGCTTGATTACGGGCACGACTGGGTCACGGTAATCGGCGACGGTCTACAAGTCATTCTCGAGGGCCAAGCGCCAAGTGAAGCGGAACGATTCCGCGCGATTTCGCTCTCTGGCCGTGTCGTGGATGCGAGCCGTGTGATTGACAACATGTCGGTCATTGCCTCGGCGGGAATGATTGCACCTGACTTCGCCATCGAGATCCTGCGCAACGATAGCGGCGTTTCACTGATTGGCCTCGTTCCAGCCAGCATGGACCGAGCGGACCTTAGCAAGCGCATTTCGGCACTTGCGGGCGATGGCGCCGTGTCAGACCTTCTTGAGACCGCTGACTATACGCCGCCCGGTGATTGGCGCCCAGCGGTGAACTATGGATTGCGTGCACTTGAGATGCTGCCGCGGAGCAAGATTTCAGTTGCGCCGGGCCGAGTTGCTATCACCGCAAGTTCTGATAGCGCTGAGCAAAAAGCCCGTCTTGAGACACAGCTTGCTCAGCAAGTTCCAGACTTGATCGATGTAGCGCTAAACATTACCGCGCCCCGCCCTGTTGTGTCGCCCTACATCACGCGATTCTCCATCGATGCTAAAGGCGCCCACCTAGACGTTTGTACTGCGGACACACAGGCGACGGTCAATCGCATCGCTGAGACTGCAAAGGAGGCGGGATTGGTGACTGAGCCGAACTGTGTTCTGGCTCTTGGCGTGCCGTCCAAAACTTGGGGCACGGCTGTGGTTGAATCGATCAAGGCTGTGAAAACACTCGGCGCGGCGACGATTACGCTGTCAGACGCCGATGTTACTTTGGTCGCAAGTGAAACCGTATCACAGGAGCAATTTGATTCTGTCGTTGCTGAGTTAAAGACAAAACTGCCTGATCTGTTTGCCCTTGAGGCAACTTTAACCAAACCCAAAGCGGACACTGACGAAGCGCTGCCCGTGCTTTCGCTTTCATTGGCAGAAGATGGATTGGTCAGCGTAGCGGGACCAGTTTCCGATGACATGTCCAATGTGACTGCTGAAAACTATGCGAAGGCGCGCTTTGGGGCAGACAAAGTGTCAATGACGACCGAGATCGTTGAAGGATTGCCCAGCGGTTGGTCAGTGCGCGCCCTCACCGGTATCGAAGTCCTATCCTTCCTGAGCAATGGCTCCGTTGTTGTTGAACCCGAGACTGTCATTGTGCGCGGCGAAACGGGTAACAGCAGTGCGAGTTCAGAAATTGCGAGCGTTCTCGTTGATAAACTCGGCCAAGCACAGCAGTTCGACATCGATGTTAAATATGTCGAGCAACTCGATCCTCTTGCAGGTCTTCCGACACCAGAGGAATGCGTCGCGCAGATCAAGATTTTGAGCGTCGATCGCAAAATCACCTTTGACCCAGGAAAGGCGAGCATCAGCGCGGATTCGCTTCAACTTGTGGACGACATCGCTGATATCCTTCGCCTTTGCCTCGATCTCGAGCTCGAGATTGCCGGTTATACCGATAGCCAAGGTCGTGAAGAGATGAACCTAAATCTCAGTCAACAGCGCGCCGACTCGGTGCTGAGCGCTCTGCGTCAACGGCGCATCCCAACAAGTGCTTTCACTGCCGTTGGCTATGGTGAGGCTGATCCAATCGCGAGCAACGAAACAGAAGAAGGTCGCGAAGCCAACCGCCGTATCGAATTCCGCCTTAAGCGAGACGAAGTGCCGGTCGAGGATACGGAGAACGCCGAAGTGCCAGCTGACGGGGCCGAAGCGCCCATGGCTGACGCGGGAACCACCGATGATGCCGCAGCGCCAAGCGACGATGTCGCAGAAGAAGAAACGGCGAACCCTGACATCGTGATCGGGGACGAAAACAATCCACTCTCTGGTAAAGCGCCTAAATCGCGCCCAGAGCGAAATGAATAACGCGGGGATTTGAAGTGAACAGAACCGAATTCATCATCGCAACAGCGATCATTCTCTTCGTAGCGTTTTCATTGGGTTGGTTTGCAAGCTGGCTCGTGAATCGCTTTACGCGCGTGACCAAGGCAGAAATTGGTGAATTGGACCGTATGGCCCAAGCTCTCCACGAGGCCGAAGAAACACGTGACCAAGCGATCACCTATTTGCAGCAGCGAGAAGCCGAGATTACCAATCAGCTTGCCCAAACAGAGGCGGAACTTCGTGCCGCAATGGATGGTCTGCGTGACGCCCGCCGCGAAGCAGAAGAACTCCGCAGCTATATCGAGCGTAAGAACCTTTAATCGCCGCGAGGCGCGGCGGCGCGGCGCAGACGGTCATTGATGGCGCGGCCTAGCCCCTCGTTAGGAATGGGGGAGACCGCGATTTTCTGCGTGCCGCGTTCGTCAAATTTGTGCAGGTAATCAAAAAGATTAGCGGCAGCCTCGCGAAGATCCGCACTATGGGAGAGATTAAAGACCGCTCCCTCTACTGGTCCAAAACCTAAGAGCTCTTCGTCTGCGGCCCGTGTGGTAACATTCAAACGGACATGACCTTTCGGGGCATAGTGGCTCTCAAGTTGTCCTGGTGCGATCGGCGCCTTGCCTACGACTTCACCGCCCAACTGATAACCAAGAACGCGCTCGATTTCTTCGAATGGTACGCCACCAGCTCGAAGTGCAGTTGCCCGCCCCAAACATCCGATGATTGTGGACTCGACCCCCACGGAAGTGTGGCCCGCATCGAGAACTGCGTCGATCTTACCATAAAGTCCGCTCAAGACGTGGTCAGCTGTCGTAGGGCTGATTTTGCCAGAGGGGTTCGCCGAAGGACCAGCCATAGGGCCATCAAACGCAGCTAGCAAATCTTGCACAGCATCGCCTGCGGGCACACGCACCCCCAGCGTATCAAGGCCTGCGGTTACAAGTTTGGAAATCCCAGAGTCGGGGCGCAGGGGAAGAACAAGGGTCATCGCCCCGGGCCAGAAAGCCTTTGCAAGTTTCAAAGCATCTTTATCAAACACACAATATTTCAGTGCAGTTTCGAGGTCCTTTACGTGGACGATCAGCGGATTGAATGAAGGTCGCCCCTTGGCATCAAAAATCGCAGCAACAGCTGTGTCATTTCGCGCATCAGCTCCGAGCCCATAGACCGTCTCGGTTGGGAAGGCTACAAGTCCCCCACCAGACAACACTTTAGCCGCAAGAAGTACGCCGTCAGCATCTGGTTTTAGTGTGACTGTATGGCCGGATTTCATGACGCTGCGTTCCAGTTGAAGGAGTCGGGGGCTTGATTACGGTGTCTGGTGACAAAGTAGGAATAGGCGCGGAGAGTGAGAATTCCAACCCGCGTTAAGTGGAGGGTTACAATTGTCTTATCAAGCACCAGTTCAAGAGTGCCAGTTCATTCTCAACAACATCGTCGGACTCGAAGAGGTCACAAAGACCGAACGCTTCGAAGAAGCAACGCCGGATGTGGTCGAAGCAATCTTGAACGAAGCTGGCAAACTCTGCACAGATGTACTTGCTCCACTTAATCGAAATGGTGACCTTGATCCGGCACGGCTCGAAAACGGTGTTGTTCGCACCTCAAAGGGGTTCGATGCGGGCTATTCGGCAATTGCCGAGGGAGGTTGGATCGGGATGGCAGCTGATCCCGAGTTTGGCGGCATGGGGCTGCCTCTATCTGTGACGACTGCGGTAAACGATATGATGGCCGGGGCTTGCCTCTCGCTTCAGCTGAACCCGCTGATGTCACAAGGCCAAATCGAAGCTCTTGAGCACCACGCAAGTGACGAGCTCAAAGAGCTTTACCTTCCCAAATTGATTTCGGGCGAGTGGTGCGGGACGATGAACCTTACTGAACCTCAGGCAGGTTCGGATGTTGGTGCGCTGCGCTCCAAGGCAGAACCGCTTGGCGACGGGACCTATGCGATTTCGGGACAAAAGATTTTCATCACTTGGGCTGACAATGATTTCAGTGAAAATGTATGTCACCTTGTTTTGGCTCGTCTGCCCGACGGCGTGCCGGGGACAAAGGGCATATCGCTCTTCATCGTGCCCAAACTTCTCCCCCGTGAAGACGGAACCCTTGGTGAGCACAATTCTCTCAAGGTGGTAAGTCTTGAGCACAAGCTTGGGCTTCATGGTTCCCCGACTGCGGTGATGGAGTATTCGGGCGCCAAAGGCTGGCTCGTTGGTGAACCGCACGGCGGGATGGCTGCGATGTTTACCATGATGAACAACGCGCGCCTTGGCGTGGGTACTCAGGGGATCGGCATTGCCGAGGCTGCTTATCAAAAAGCACTGTCTTATGCTCTCGACCGCAAGCAGGGTCGCGCAGGTGGCACAGGTTCAATCGTAGAGCACGCGGACGTCAAACGTATGCTCGCCAGCATGAAGGCAGACACCTTTGTTGCGCGTTCGATCGCGCTCGCCTGCGCGGTTGCAATCGACCTTGGGAATGCGACAGGTGACGCAACGCACAAAGCACGCGCAGCGCTCCTTACACCGATTGCCAAAGCTTTCGGAACGGATGCGGGTCTCGCTGTTGCCGAACTTGGCGTTCAAGTTCACGGCGGCATGGGCTTTATCGAAGAGACGGGTGCAGCCCAATTCTCACGCGATGTGCGCGTGACCTCGATCTACGAAGGCACCAACGGCATTCAGGCCATGGACCTCGTTGCGCGAAAGATGATGGACGGCGGCGATGCGGCCTTTGCCCTTATCGATGAAATCGAAGCCTTTGCCGAAGCCACACGCGGCACTCAAGGCTCTCTCGCTGAAGCCGTCTGGCAGTCTTCCGAAAACTTGCGCGAAGCGACCGAATGGCTTGTCGCAAAGGGGGATATGAATGATCGCTTTGCCGTTGCGGTGCCATACCTCAAGGCCTTTGCGAGGGTCCTGGGCGGCTACTATCACTTGATGGCAGCGGAGAAGGGTGAAACAAGTCGCGAGAAAATCGCGCGTTTCTACATCAATCGCCTTCTGCCAGAGCACAAAAGCCTTTTAGCTCAGGTGCGAGTTGGAAACGCTGACCTCGCGGACTTAACACCGGACGATCTCTCGGCGTGACCAAAATCAGATACCCATTCGAAGAACCTCCAACGCACGTTGAAACGATTGAAGTCGCGGAAGGGGTGCTTTGGCTACGTCTTCCACTTCCTATGGCGCTCGACCATGTGAACATCTACGCCTTTGATGATGGGGACAGTTGGACGGTTATTGATACGGGATTTCGTTCGAAGAAATCGATCGCTCTCTGGCAAGAGGTGCTTGATGGTCCCCTTGGCGGCAAACCTGTGGGCCGCGTGATCCTCACCCACCACCATCCTGACCACGTTGGGATGGCGAGCTATCTTACCGATCGTGGTGCAGAGCTGATCACGACCCGAACCGCGTTTTTGCTGACGCGGATGCTCACCGCCGATGAACAGCCGACCTACCCCCGCAAATCGCTAGAGCTTTATAAACGCTGGGGGATGGCCGAGGATATACTCAGAGCGCGAGAAACCGAGCGTCCCTTTAATTTCGCAGACTGCGTAGGGCAGTTAGACCTTGGATACACACGCATCCAAGAAGGTGACACGCTCCGTTTCGGAGGCCGAAATTGGATTGTTCGCACTGGCGATGGTCATGCACCCGAGCACGCAACCTTATGGAGCCTCGACGACGACCTCGTTATCGGAGGGGACCAGCTGTTGCCGAGTATCAGTCCGAATATCGGCGTCCATCCAACCGAACCCGAGGCGAACCCCCTCGCGGAATGGCTGCTTTCGTGTGAAAAATTTGTACCCTTTGCAAACGACGATTTACTGATCCTCGGTGGGCACAAATTGCCTTATTATGGGCTGCCGCTGCGTCTAAAGCAGATGATTGAAAACCATCACAGCGCCCTAGATCGGCTTGAAGCATTCCTGAAAACGCCTCGCAAAGGTGGCGATTGTTTTCCACCACTTTTCAAGCGTGAGATCACTCCAGGCATCTATGGTCTTGCCATGGTCGAAACGATTGCCCACCTGAACTATCTTCATCAAGCGGGCCGTGCCACACGCGTGATTGCCGATGACGGTGCTTTTCTTTGGCATTCAAACTGATGTTGCCACCCTTGGCTAAACCGTTAAGCTCTTCCTCAACCAAGAGGTAAGTATGATCATTCGCGAACAACATAATGAAATCGAAACCTCGGCAGAATATGCCGAGGCAGCTGCGATTCCGATGATCCACGAAGTGCACACCAATCCAGAGACAGCCATCGCGACATCTCTGCCAGCTGCACTTCAGGAACCGTCAGAAAATAAAAGCCCTGCGCGTTGGGCCTACGAGCGGATGATCCTTTACATTCAGAACTTTGAGAAACAGCTCAACTCGGACCAAGAGGTCGCGATGGGTTTTACGGGGAGCAACGCTGGCGTGATCCGCATTGAGGGTCTTGGCTATTTTGATCCTGACATTCTCACCTTTTATGGCTCGACCGAGGATGGCGCAAAGACCCAGCTCGTTCAGCATGTGAGCCAGCTTAATGTGATGCTCCGCGCAATGCCGACACAGGCTGAGATCGTCGAACCAAATCGGATTGGGTTCAAACTTGCACGCGACATCGGACTTGAAGAACCCGCGACAAGCTGACCGCCTTTCAAAGGCGTGACAGCGCCGTCTGAATCATCTATTCACGCCGCAACAACGATTTTCCTAAGGGGACAAAACCAATGGCTGAACATAAGCACGGCGAAATGGACATCACCGCGAACGAGAAAACCTATGACGGTTTCATCAAGTTCACGACCCGCTCGGTCATCGTGATCCTCGCGTTCCTCGTCTTCCTTGCTCTGGTAGGCGCATAATTCTTTAGAGTTTCTTGGGGGGCCTCTAATGAACCGGCGTTTTATGATCACCGGGGGCATTGCGGCCCTTTCATTGAGTGCTTGCGGCACTGCCGAGCCTGTCTGGGCGCCAGACGAGCTTGTTGAGAAGATGCGGTACAGTCACGCTGGACCGCCTCGTCTAACGCTTTTGACCATGATGAATGTTGGAAGCAAGAACGGCGCGCACACTGGTCTTGTTATCAATGCGCGTGAGCGTGTGCTCTTTGATCCGGCTGGATCTTTCAAACACCCTTCGATTCCAGAGCGTAACGATGTGATCTTCGGCATCACGCCCCAGATCCTAGATCTCTACATCAGCTACCATTCGCGCGAGACCTATTACACTCTTATCCAAGAGATCGACGTACCAGTAGAGGTCGCTGAACAAGCATATGTTCGGGTGCTGAACTACGGTGCCGTGCCAAAGGCAAATTGCACACGTGCGACGTCGACCGTGCTTCGTGAGCTTCCTGGTTTTGAGCATATTGGTGTGTCGTTTTTCCCAGACAAGCTATCGGATCAGTTCGCAGAGCTGCCCGGGGTGCGGAGCTGGACACACTATGAGACGGATAGCGACGATAAGAGTAAGGCGATGGAAGAAATCGCCAAGACGCTTACGACGCTAAATTAAGCAGCCAAAGTCCACCGTAGAAAGCGACTGCGCCGCTCAGTGCGGCGGGCAAGAATGACTTGCGCCACATACCAACACCAAGCGTTACAAAAGCAGCAAAGAGCCTAAGCGGATCGGTTGCGCCCTGAGTTGCAGCGGGCCAAAGAACAAGCGGCGCGACCATCCCCGGAAGAACGGCCACTGGCGTATAGCGAAGCGCCTTTAGGATGATCGGAGGAAGTTCGCGATCCCCGACAAGTCCCAAGAACGAAAAGCGGATCAAAAAGGTCCCGATGGCCAAGAGGACAATTACTGTCCAGACTTTCTCATTTGCGATCATAATGTGCCTCGCTTTTCCATCCATGTTTCAACGACGACACCGACGACCATCGCGCAAAGGGCAGCGATCAAAACACCCATACCCGAAGGTAAAGACACAAAGATCAGAGCGACAAAGACGGACGTCCCCGCAGCCGCCAAATGTGCCAAGGTGCGAAGCATCGGTGCGAAGAGCCCGATGAAGGTGATCGGAAGAATAAAGTCCAAGCCCCATTCCTGTGGAATAGACGTGCCGACCAACACCCCAACGAGCGTCATGACATACCAGATCGTAGCCAAGGGCGCTGCAACGCCAAGGAAATAGGCCACCTTGGCAGGAACGCTCCAGTTTGGTTCTTCTTGGTACTTGGCACTGGAAACAGCGTAAGACTGATCAAAATTCAGATAGGCAACCAGAGCGCGCTGCCACAGCGGCGCTTTACCTAAATGAGGCACCAGAGACGCGCTATACATCGCCATTCGCAAATTAACCGATAGCGATGCCAAAAGGATGAGCGGGATCGCAGCATCCTCAGTCAGAAGCTGTAGCGCCGCAAATTGCGCTGACCCTGCGATAACCAATAGCGAAAAACCGAATGCCGCCTCGATCGAAAGACCTGCCTGATTTGCGAGGACGCCAAAGAGGACTGCAAATGGAAGAAGCACCAAGATAAAGGGTGATCCGTTCTTAGCTCCCATAAGCGCCGCAGATTTTGGTGTCATGTTAGACATTGATCGCCTCTGGTAAAGTTTGCTCGCGCTTGCTTTTTTCACTGGACCGCAGCACTTGCAAGTCGCATCAATGCGCTTCAACTGGAGGACGAATGGACATTTCTTGCGGTATTGCCGAGCACGAAAGAGAGCGCGTTGCAGAGCTTTTTGTAGAAAGTTTCTCTGATCAGCTAGGTGGAGTATTCGGTCCACCTCAAACCGCTCGCAGGTTCATTGCAAGATCACTTCGGATCGAAAGCGTCATCTGCGCGCGGGATTCCAGTGGGCACATTATCGGGGTCGCTGGGTTTCACAATGTGAATGGGGCAACGTTGTCGTTTGACTACAAATCGCTCCAAGTTGAATTCGGTTATGTGAGCGCTGCGATACGCATGTTCAAATTTGCGCTCATGGACCACCGAGCGCATCCGACAAATTTCGCAATTGAAGGTATCTGTGTCGACAAAATGCTTCGAAACCGTGGAATTGGTCGAAGGATCGTTGAAGCACTTGCCCATGAAGCAAAGGCGCGAGGCTGTATTGCGCTCAGCCTCAAGGTCTTGGACAGCAACACAAGGGCAAGAAAACTCTACGAAAGCTGCGGCTTTATCGCGTGGAGGCGCCAAAGCTTTTGGCCCATACCAAATTTTGAACGCGCTACAATGATGGTGCGTTATCTCGATTAATCGAAGGCACCCGTCACGCGGCCAAGCAGCATGAACGCGCGCGCCGTGCGGGTTTCCGCGAGCGCCATAAGCTCCTCATCCGAAATTTCAGCTTCGAGCGAAACGAGTGTCTTGTCAAAGCGGCGCAGGAAGTGGTGCGCAGCATCACGGAAAATCGTATCTTCTCGCATACGCCCAGCCGTCAGAGCCAGAGAAGAACGATCACGAATACCGCCAAGAGCGGCAACCGAACGTCCGCGCTCGCCATTCGCAAAACGCCGCCAAACTTCGGGACGCGCAAGGTCGGGGCGCATGTCGTCCATGTAAATGCCGTCTTGGCTCAGGAGTGTGAGCACATCCTGACTTGCTTGAACCAGCTGACGTGCATTTCGATCGCGCAGCGCCTTGCGAAGGGCTGAGAAGCCGACCTCGTCCTGCTCGGTATCAGGGAAGTTAAGTGCACGGATCAGATCACCGCGACTAAGGGGCGGGAGCGTATCTTCAAGATTGGTGCCCAAAGCAAGCGATGGCTGATCATCACTCGGCGCAGGCTGTTGAGGAGCAACTGGCGTGCGCGGGATGTTGCGCGAGGTCGTGAACGTTGCAAGGGCCGTTTCAGTCTTGCGCGCCGTCCGCGCGATCTCGTCGAGTTTTTTCTCAACAGTCGGCTGTATATGCTCGGCAGGACGTGATTGGCGATCACTTACATACGTCTGACGCAGTGCATCGATTGCAATGTGCAGACGCTCGGCCTCCTCTCGCATGATGCGCGAAGAACGAGCAGCGAAAGCGGCGACCCAAAAGAGCGCCACCGGAAGGAAAATCACAAAGACCGTAGTGGCAAAGCCAGCGCTTTCCTCAGCGCCAGTACCCCAAAGAAAATATGTTGCGGACCCAAGTAGCCAAAGCACACCCAAGCCCCCAGCAACGATTTCGGCTGCGGAAAGGGACTGAGTTGCTTTCGGCGGGGTGCCGGTTCTCTTGGACGCGTTCAACGAATAACCCGCTGGCTACATACGGCACGAGGCCTGATTTACAGGAATGAAATCTTCAAAATCTCGTAAGCGCGATCACCACCAGGCGTGCGCACTTCGACACTGTCGCCAACGTCTTTGCCGATCAGGGCGCGTGCGAGTGGCGATTTGATGTTCAGCTTACCACTTTCGATGTCGGCTTCGTATTCGCCGACGATCTGATAGGTTTTTTCCTCGTCGGTATCTTCATCGACGAGTTCTACGGTCGCACCGAACTTTATTGTTCCGCTCAGCTTGCTGGGGTCGATCACTTCGGCAAGCGAAATTACACCCTCGAGCTCCTTGATACGGCCTTCAATAAAGGACTGCTTTTCTTTGGCGGAATGGTATTCGGCATTCTCCGAAAGATCGCCGTGCTCGCGTGCTTCGGAAATAGCGCTGATGATTGCAGGACGCTCAACGGTTTTAAGGTGCTTGAGTTCTGCATCAAGCTTGTCAAACCCAGCGCGTGTCAGCGGGATCTTTTCCATAGTGCGGCTCCGTAGACCTTCTTTGTAATATCGTCTGTCCATAACGTATCGCTGGGGAGGAAAGTCAAGCCTCGGAACCTATCGGACGCAATGCCGCACCCATAAACACACCGATTCCGCCTAAATCCTGCTCCTATCGTCGCCAGAGGGTAAATTTACGTCGTGTCCTGATTGCCCCTCCCTTTTGCATAAGGTAATCCATGGCGAAATTTTGTTACTCAAGACGCCCTTGTGGCGAAGCATAAGGAATACGCCATGACTGCTATCGAACGCGAAGCAATGGAATATGACGTAGTCATCGTCGGTGCCGGCCCCGCAGGTCTGTCCGCTGCTATTCGTCTCAAGCAACTCGACGCCGAATTGAACGTCGTTGTCCTTGAAAAAGGTTCGGAAGTCGGCGCGCACATTCTTTCGGGTGCGGTTCTCGACACTTCTGGCCTCACCCGTTTGATGCCCGATTGGAAGGCCAAAGGCGCACCAATCAAGACCGAAGTGAACGAAGACAACTTCTACTTCCTTGGTGAAGCCGGCGGCATCCGTATTCCGAACTTTGCAATGCCGCCGCTGATGAACAACCACGGCAATTACATCGTCTCTATGGGTAACGTTTGCCGTTGGATGGCAGAGCAGGCCGAAGAGCTTGGCGTTGAGATTTTCCCCGGCATGGCGTGCTCCGAGCTGGTTTATGGCGAGAACGGAGAAGTCAAAGGTGTCGTCGCCGGCGAATTCGGCAAGAACTCTGACGGTACCCCCGGTGATGGCTACGAGCCGGGCATGGAGCTTCACGGCAAGTATGTTTTCCTTTCAGAAGGCGTGCGTGGCTCGCTTTCCAAGGAAGTCATGGCGAAATACGAGCTGGGCAAGGGCCATTGCGCTCAGAAGTTCGGCATCGGCATGAAGGAAATCTGGGAGATTGATCCTGCCAAACACAAAGAGGGCACCGTCACGCACACGATGGGTTGGCCACTTGGTTCAAATGCTGGCGGCGGTTCGTTCATCTATCACCTTGAGAACAATCAGGTTTACGTCGGCTTTGTAGTGCATTTGAACTACAAGAACCCGCACCTCTATCCGTACATGGAATTCCAGCGCTTCAAGCATCACCCGATGGTGGCCGAACTGCTGAAAGGCGGCAAGCGCGTGGCTTATGGTGCCCGTGCAATTTCCGAAGGTGGCTGGCAGTCCGTTCCGCAAACCGCATTTCCTGGCGGCGCTCTGCTTGGCTGTTCCGCTGGTCTCGTGAACGTGCCGCGCATCAAGGGCAACCACAACGCCATGCATTCGGGCATTGAAGCTGCCGAAGCCGCTTACAAGGCTATAAGCGCAGGCCGCGCGGGTGATACCCTCACCGAGTATGACACTGCTCTTCGTGAAGGCGTGATCGGCAATGATCTCAAGAAAGTGCGCAACGTGAAACCGCTCTGGTCCAAGCTTGGCCTGCTAGGCGGTCTTGCTGTTGGTGGGCTCGACATGTGGACCAATACGTTTGGCTTCTCGTTCCTCGGCACGCTCCGCCATCGCATTTCGGACGCAGCCGCAACCGAAGAAGCGTCGAAGCACGAGAAGATCGACTACCCCAAGCCCGATGGCACTCTTTCGTTTGATCGACTGACGAACGTTTCGTTCGCGATGACCAACCACGAAGAAAGCCAGCCGTGTCACCTCCAGCTTAAGGATGCGTCAGTTCCGATCTCGATCAACCTGCCCAAGTACGACGAACCAGCGCAGCGCTATTGCCCCGCTGGTGTTTACGAAGTGCTTGAGGGCGAAGATGGTCCACGATTCCAGATCAACTTCCAGAACTGCGTTCACTGTAAGACCTGCGACATCAAAGACCCAAGTCAGAATATCAACTGGACGGTCCCACAGGGTGGCGACGGACCTAACTACCCGAATATGTAAGTCAAAAAGGGGCCTTTGGGCCCCTTCACTTTTGCGGGAAGCTGCGTGTTCTTGATCGGCAGAGATTGCCCCTCCTGCCCCACAGCGCTACGTTAAGCGCAACACTTGCCCCAAGGACAGCTCTGTGCCCAAAAGACTCACTCGCGCGATCGCGCTCTGCCTTTCAGCCCTTCCATTTATGAGCACAAACGCTCTAGCAGAGGGGAACCTTGGCGCTTATCTCGCCGCCCGTCAGGCTAATTTTGATCGCGATTTTCTGTCTTCGGCTGAATACTTTGAACGTGCTCTACAAGATGCACCCGATAATCTTGGTATGCTCGACAGCACTGTTTACACCTACTTGTCACTTGGTGCGTTCGAGGCAGCGGTCCCCCATGCGCAAAAACTGCGCGACCTAGAGGTCAACAGCCAAGTCGGGAACCTTGCATTCCTTGTCAGCGACGCAAAGAACGATGCTTGGGAAGACGTTCTCGAAGATTTGGAGGAGGGCCAAGAGATTAGCCCACTGATCGACGAGATCGCAAAGGCTTGGGCGACCTTTGGCCAGGGTAAAATCACCGAAGCGCTCGCAGCTTTCGATGCTGCCAGTGAAGTGCCAGGGATGACGCATTTCGCAGTCTTCAACAAAGCCTTGGCATTGGCCTCGGTTGGAGATTTTGAAGGAGCTGACGCGCTTTTATCGCAAGAGGGCAATGAGAGCATTCAGCAAACACGGCGCGGGACACTCGCTCATTCACAAATCTTGAGCCAGCTAGGCCGCAACCAAGATGCTCTTGCGCTTCTTTATCAGGTGTTTGGCGGTGAGTTCGACGCCTCGGTCCAAAGCCTCGTTGACGCATTAGAAAGCGGCGAACGCGTCCCATATTCGCTCGTTTCTGGCCCCAAGGAAGGCCTCGCTGAACTCCTTTTCACGTCGGCAAGCGTGATGGCCGGAGAAGCAGACCCAACCTATACAATCCTATTCGCACGCGCGGCCAATGCGCTCTATCCGAACCATATCGAAGCGCTCATGCTCACCGGTAATCTCTTTGAGCAGATGGGTCTTTTTGATCTCGCCAATGACACCTATGCCTTGGTGCCACAGGACGATTCGGCCTTTGTAGATGCAGAACTTGCGCGGGCAGACGCATTGCAACGCGCAGATCGCCTAGAGGCTGCGACCGAAGTTCTTCAATCTCTTGCTCGCAATTTTCCAGAACTCGCTGCTGCTCATGCCTCGTTAGGAGACGTTTTGCGTCGACGTGAACTCATGCGCGAAGCCAAGCCAGCTTATGAACGCGCGCTTGAGCTCTACGCTGATGATAACATCCGCTGGTATACGCACTACATGCTCGGGATCATTAACCATGACCTCGACCTCTGGCCCGAAGCAGAAACGCATTTCCGTGCCGCGCTTGAGATCGTACCAACTCATCCATCAATTTTGAATTACCTCGGATATTCATTGGTTGAGCGTGGCGAGAAACTTGATGAAGCGCTCGCCATGATCGAAACTGCCGTGCAGATCGAACCAGATAACGGTGCCATCGTCGACAGCCTTGGCTGGGTTCAGTTTCAACTCGGTAAATATGACGATGCGATAGTCCAGATGGAACGCGCAGCTGAACTTGAACCGGTTGACCCTATTGTGAACGACCACCTTGGCGATGCGCTTTGGGCTGTTGGGCGCAAAATCGAAGCTAACTTTCAATGGAAGCGGGCACTGTCATTTGGCCCCGAGGAAAGCGATGCCGTAAGAATTCGCAGGAAGCTTGATGTCGGATTGGACAAAGTTCTTGAAGAAGAGGGAGCTGACCGGCTCTCGCCCTCTGGTGAATAAGATCCAGCGCCTCGCAAGAGCAAAAATCAATCTTGCTCTTCATGTGACTGGCAAGCGTTCAGACGGGTATCATTTGCTCGATAGTCTTGTGGTCTTCGCGGACCAAGGTGATCTGCTGACGTTCGAAGATGCCAGCGACCTAACGCTAGAGGTAGACGGACCATTTGCAGAAGGCGTACCCACGGACGAACGGAACCTAGTTCTCAAAATCGCGAATATGATGCGACCCGAGGGTAAAGGCGCAGTTATTCGCCTCACAAAGAACCTACCTCATGGCGGCGGCATTGGTGGCGGCTCGTCGGATGCGGCAGCAACGGCGCTTGGTCTTGCTGAATTCTGGAACATAGACCCGCCTTCGAACGAAACACTGCTTACCATCGGCGCTGATGTCCCCGTTTGCGCAATGGCGCCCAATTCTATGTTCATGAGAGGCATCGGGGAGTCTCTTGCACCTGCGCCGGCTCTACCGAGGCTTTGGTGCCTCTTGGTAAACCCGATGGCGCACGTGCCAACCAGAGATGTCTTTGAGCATCTCTCTGCGCATTTCAATACCAACAATGCACCACTCTCCCCCCTAGAAGGTGACTTCGTCGCTTGGCTAAAGGAGCAGAGGAATGATCTCGCGCCAAGCACTCGGGTGCTTGTCCCAGCGGTTGACGCACTTCTGGATCGGCTTGCGAAATTGGACGCGCTCCATAGCGATATGTCCGGCTCGGGGAGCACTTGCTGGGCACTCTTCGAAACGCAAAAAGCCGCAGAAGAAACTGCGGCCCTATTCAAAGATCAATTTTGGACGATGGTCACGCCTATCGGCGGCTAGTTGATCCGCGCAACAACATAGTCCGTGATATCCGAGAGCATGTCGCGAATATCATGCGACGGCAGCAAGTCGAGCTGCGACTTGGCTGTTTCTGCCCATTTTAGAGCCTCGACTCGCGTTTCTTCCAGAGCGCCATGACGTTTGAGAATTTCGAGCGCCTGTTCAAGATCACCGTCTTCCTGCTTGCCCTTTTCTATGGTGCGAACCCAGAAGCTGCGCTCGGCTTCGTCAGCCTTAGCGATGCCTTTGATGAACGGAAGTGTTAGCTTTCGCTCGCGGAAATCGTCACCAATATTCTTACCCGTCGCCGCAGTGCCACCGAGATCAAGAAGATCGTCGACAGTTTGGAATGCGATGCCGAGCGCATCACCAAAATTGTAGAGCGCCTCATTGTGGGACTCATCAGCACCCGAGATGACGCCGCCCACCTGCGTGGCCGCAGAGAAGAGAGCAGCAGTCTTGCCGCGAACGACTTTGAGATAGGTTTCTTCAGTGGTCGCCAGATTTCGAGCCGCAGTCAGCTGAAGGACTTCACCTTCGGCAATTGTAGCAGAGGCATTCGCAAGGATGTTCAGAACACGGAGTGAACCCGTTTCGACCATCAACTGAAAAGACCGCGAGAAAAGATAATCACCAACGAGAACCGAAGAGGTATTGTCCCACAACAGGTTCGCAGTCGGACGACCACGGCGCTGTTCGCTCTCATCGACCACATCATCATGAAGCAGCGTCGCAGTGTGTATTAGTTCGACCGTGGCGGCCAAATGAATGTGATAGGGCCCTTCGTAACCACAGAGTTTTGCAGCCGCTATCGTCAACATAGGGCGAAGTCGCTTACCACCTGCTTCGACCAAATGCGCCGTTACTTCTGGAATACGAGGCGCATGTTCAGACGCCATCCGTAGACGGATCATCTGGTTCACAGCTTCCATTTCTTGGGCCAGCGCGCTTGCTAGCTTTTCATGGGGCTTGGTTGCAGCGGCATCCAGACTCATGCGGTTTTGCTCCGGCTTGTATTGGCAAAGACCACGGACGGCCTTAGGTCTAATTCTATGAAAGAGCTTTTGCGCACAAACGATCCAACTGTCATCGCCTATGCCAAGGTACTCTTGGACGGTGAGGGTATAGACTGCTTCGAGTTTGACGTAAATATGAGCATCCTCGACGGTAGTATTGGCATATTGCCGCGCCGTCTTGTTGTTCACGATGATGATTATGAAGGCGCTCGGGAAATTCTCATCGACAACGAACTAATGGACGAGACATGACTGAGCTAACCTGCGACGAATTCTTGGGGGGGAAACTACGTCTTTTGCAGCCCAAGAATGGATATCGTGCTGGAATTGACCCGGTCCTTCTCGCAGCCTCAGTTCCTGCAAAGCGCGGCGAAACGGTTCTCGAACTGGGATGTGGTGCGGGGGCCGCAAGCCTTTGTCTCGCTTCCCGTGTAGAGGGGCTATCGCTGACAGGGATTGAGCTTCAGCCTCTTTACGCAGACCTGTGCAGACAAAATGCCGCCGCGAACAAGGCGGATATGGCGGTCGTCGAAACTGATCTCTCGCGTTTGCCGCAGGAAATTCGGAATCGCAGCTTTGACCATGTCATCATGAACCCGCCCTATTACGATCGCGATGCCAGTACATCGGCAAAGGACGCGGGTCGCGATATTGCACTTGGCGGCGACACTCCGCTTCAAACTTGGATCGAAGTTGGGGCAAAGCGGCTCAAGCCGAGAGGCCACTTTTCACTCATTCAAAGGATAGACCGTTTACCTGAGACGTTGGCCTTTGCGGCTCAATTCTTGGGGTCTATTCGTGTTCTTCCCATTCAGCCCAGAACAGGAAAACCGGCAGGTATTTTCATCCTCCAAGGACGCAAAAATGGGAGATCACCGTTCAAAATGCTCCCGCCATTGATTCTACATCGCGGAGAGCAGCATGAAAGGGATGCGGAATCCTATACGGATAGCGTGTCGGCCATTTTACGAAGTGGCACGCATTTAAGCTTTTCTGACTAAATCGGATCGCGGCTTTTCATCAAAATCGGCTGAAACAGGCTCAATGCTGCAATGCAGCGTGACAGATTTATGAAAGCGTGCTCCACTGATCTTATCCACAACACAGGAGTACGACTATGAGCCTAAGTTCGCATATCGAGGAACTTCGGAAGAAGCATCAAAGTCTCTCGAATGCTGTCGAAGATGCGATGAAATATCCAGCTTACAACGATCAGGAAGTGGCACGACTTAAGAAACAAAAGCTTCAGGTAAAACAAGAAATCACAAGGTTGACGGCGCACTAACAGCGCCTCCCGCATCAAACAAAAAGGGCCGGTCCATTAGACCGGCCCTTTGCTTTAAAGCTTTCGCAGAACTTAGACGAAATACTGACCGCCGTTTGCAGTGATGGTCGAGCCGGTCACAAAACCAGCGTCGTCCGAAGCAAGGAACACAACACAGCGCGCGATCTCTTCTGCTTCGCCAAGGCGGCCAACTGGAATCTGACCAATGATCGATTCACGCACTTTTTCGGGAACTGCCATAACCATCTCGGTTGCAATGTAACCAGGGCAGATTGCATTCACGGTGATACCAGCGCGTGCGCCTTCCTGCGCCAACGCTTTGGTAAAGCCAAGATCACCCGCTTTTGCAGCCGAATAGTTGGCTTGACCGAATTGGCCCTTCTGACCGTTGATCGAAGAGATCGAGATGATGCGGCCAAATTTACGCTCACGCATACCCGGCCAGATCGGGTGGGTCATGTTGAAGAGCCCAGACAGGTTCGTGTCCATGACTTCCTGCCACTGCTCGCGGGTCATCTTGTGGAACGGAGCGTCGCGGGTGATGCCAGCATTATTCACAAGCACATCAATCGGACCAAGTTCTGCTTCGACCTTGGTAATTCCAGCAGCACATTCATCATAATCGGCAACGTTCCACTTGTAGGTCTTGATGCCAGTTTCAGCGGTAAATGCAGCGGCTTTCTCGTCATTGCCTGCGTAGGTCGCAGCAACGGTGTAGCCAGCATCCTTAAGAGCTTTTGAAATTGCTGCTCCGATTCCACGGCTTCCGCCGGTGACGAGTGCTATTCTGGACATATGTATTCCTCCAACCAGAAAATTTCTTGTAACTCTATTACCCAAAATAAAAACACTGCGCAATATTATTACTCGGTCGAATTGTCGCGCTGCAGCATTCCAGCACGAGACCATGGTCGCAGTATGACTACACTTCCTGATAAATCTAACTTTTTTCAGAAATGCAGTCGCAGCAGAGACACTCCTCTAGTTTTCTGCAACCGCAAAGAGAGCGGGCGCGGAAGATTCCGCGCCCGTCACTAGTCCATCTGTGCAAGAATTAAGGACGTTCAACGCAAAGCGCGACGCCCATTCCGCCGCCGATGCAGAGCGTTGCAAGACCACGCTTGGCGTTACGACGCTTCATTTCAAACAGAAGCGTGTTGAGAATACGGCAACCCGAAGCACCAATCGGGTGACCAATCGCAATCGCACCGCCGTTTACGTTTACGATTGCTGGATCCCAGCCCATGTCCTTGTTCACAGCGCAGGCCTGAGCTGCGAATGCTTCGTTTGCTTCAACGAGATCAAGGTCATTCACTGACCAGCCGGCTTTTTCGAGCGCCTTGCGCGACGCCATGATCGGGCCAACGCCCATGATCGAAGGATCAAGGCCAGCTGTCGCATAAGAAGCGATACGTGCGAGCGGTTCGATCCCGCGACGCTCGGCCTCATCGGCAGACATCAGGAGCGTAGCGGCAGCACCGTCATTCAGGCCCGAAGCGTTTGCTGCGGTGACCGAGCCGTCCTTGGTAAACGCGGGGCGAAGTTTTTGCATCGCGTCGATGGTTGCACCGTGACGGATATACTCATCGCTATCGACAATAATGTCGCCCTTACGGGTAGAAATAGTGAATGGGGCAATCTCGTCAGCGAATTTGCCTGCCTTTTGGGCAGCTTCGGCTTTGTTCTGCGATGCAACCGCCATTGCGTCTTGCATGTCACGGGTGATTTCCCACTGGTTCGCGACGTTCTCAGCGGTCTGTCCCATATGATAATTGTTGAAAGCATCCCAAAGGCCATCACGGATCATCGTGTCGACCATCTTCATATCACCCATCTTCTGCCCAGCGCGCAAATAAGCGGCGTGCATTGCGAGGGACATATTTTCCTGACCACCAGCCGCAACGATCGAAGCGTCACCAAGTTGGATGTGCTGCGCTCCAAGTGCAACTGCACGAAGGCCCGAACCACAAACTTGGTTAATGCCCCAAGCGGCCGCTTCAATCGGTAGACCCGCATGAATATGAGCCTGACGTGCGGGGTTCTGCCCCTGACCGGCGGTGAGAACCTGCCCAAGGATGGTTTCACTAACTTCGGCCGGATCGATGCCCGCGCGTGCGACAACTTCTTTAAGCACAGCAGCGCCAAGCTCATGAGCAGGCGTGTTTGCGAACGAACCTAGAAAGCTACCTACTGCGGTACGCGCAGCAGATGCGATTACGACGTTGGTCATTGGGAACCTCCCTCTGGAAATTTTGCAGATGCGAAAACGTTTCTGCGACTGCACATTGTTTAGGGGTTACGTTCCGTTTGAGCAATAAAATTTCGCTGTGACGTTTGTTCACACAACTAAAGCATAAGGCTAGAGCTGCAATCGCGGAACGCCAAAGTGATAACCCTGCAAGCAGTGGACCCCCAATTCCTGCAGTATTGCAGTTTCCCGCTCGTTTTCAACGCCTTCTGCAACGGCGAACATCTCGAACTGTTTTGCGACAGAAACCAAAGCTTCTGTCAGCACCTGATTTTCGGGGTTTTGGTCGATGTTATGAATAAAACAACGGTCAATCTTCACCAGATCAAAGAAAAAGTCTTTGAGGTGTTTGAATGCCGTCATCCCCCCGCCAAAGTGATCAAGTGCAAAACTAACGCCCAAAGGCTGCATCTCTGCCATAAAACGTATGAGAACCTCGTGGAGGAGCATCGCAGAGGATTCGCTGATTTCGAGTATGAGACGTTCGGCAACCTGAGGGGAACGAGCAAGACCCTCCTCCAGGGTACGACGCCATTTGCCATCAGCCATGGATCGCGCAGACATGTTAATCGACAGACGCAGATTCGGATAACGACTGAGCGTTGCGATCCCCAGCCTCAATGAGGCACAGTCAATTTCGCGCCCTAAATCATGTTCCTCTATTCGGGACATGAACTGTTTCGCAGGGATAATACGCCCCATGTCGTCACGAACCCGAATGAGACCTTCGTAAAATGCAACACGATCGGTGGCCTCTGCTGTTACGATCGGCTGAAACGCAAGTTGCGCGTTCTGCGCCTCTAGAGCGTAGCCGACGATAGAAAGTACGTCCTGCTCACGCGAAGCAATTGCCTCCTTCAAAGGATCGCTTGTCCCCAAATCGAAATTCTCGGCCGCCTGCATAACAATCCTCTTTTCAACCTAAGAGGCATTGAAGCGCAGTGATAGCTAAAGCAGAGTAAAGGAACCGAAGTTGAATAAAGTTGAAAATATTATGTGTGAAAGATGTGGCTGGGCCGGCCCCGAGCAAATCTATTTTGAATATCATGATACCGAGTGGGGCGTGCCCGAATACGACAGCCGTGCCCTTTACGAAAAGCTGATCCTCGACGGGTTTCAAGCCGGTCTGAGTTGGATCACGATCCTTAAGAAACGCGAAGGCTTTCGCAAGGCATTCGCTGGGTTTGACCCTTATGTCATCGCAACTTGGAGCGAAGACGACGTCTCCCGCCTTCTGGCGGATACTGGCATCGTGCGACATCGCGGAAAAATCGAAGCCGCAATCACGAACGCAAAAGCTTGGATCAAGATTGAGGAAAACGGCGGCTTTTCAGATTTTCTTTGGTCATATGTTGACCATAAGCCGTTACAGCCGCATCGAGCGACACTCCAAGATATTCCTGCTCAGACAGAACTTTCGCAAAGAATTTCCAAGGACCTGAAAGAGGCTGGCTTCAAGTTCTGCGGCCCTACAATTGTCTACGCGTTCATGCAGGCGGTCGGGATGGTGAATGACCACGTCCTAACATGTCCGTGTCACAAAGAGCTTACCAACGACTAAGGGCGTCTTCGTCTTCGTCACGCGCTTCGACCCACGCGTCACCGTCGGCAGTGCGCTCTTTCTTCCAGAAGGGCGCACGTGACTTGAGATAGTCCATCAGAAATTCAGCCGCTTGGAACGCGTCAACTCGGTGACGCGAGGCCGTCGCGACCATCATGATTTGGTCGCCAGCGCCGAGTTGCCCGAAACGATGGATTACTAATGCCCCCGAAAGGCCCCAACGAGCTGATGCATCCTCAACAATCTTGGCAATCGCTTTTTCGGTCATCCCTGCGTAATGTTCGATCAACATGTCAGCGAGTTTTCCCTCGACGTCGCGAACAACCCCTGTGAACGATACGACCGCACCAGCGCCTTGGACAATGGAGGTGAATGCATTCAACTCAGCACCCGGATCAAAAGCTTCTTGTTGAACTCGAACCGTCATTCGCCGCCTGTCATCGGTGGGAAAAACGCAACTTCGCGAGCACCGGAAATCGAGGCATCAAACTCGCTCAACTCTTGATCAATGGCGACGCGAAGTGCGCGTATGTCTTCAAACGCCGATTGGTATTCTTCGCCACGCGCGCGCAGTTCTTCGATCAAATCGTTGACAGTGGCGGCATTGGTTTCAATTGAATCTCGAGGGACACCGATCCGCTCGCGCACCCAAGCAAAGTAAAGCACATCCATCTTAGGCATCCTTCAGATAGGGCAGAGCTTTGCGGAAATAGTCAAAACCAGTGATCAAGGTGAGCACAGCTGCGAGCCAGAGCAATATGATACCAGCGTAAGAGCTGATCATCATGCCATAGTATTTCCAAACAAGGCCGGCTTCGTCCGTGACAGATCCGCCGAAAATCGCCTCAACGAGTTCCTCGTCCATACCTTCGGTTTCGATACTAAGATACGTCTCGAATGCTCCGGTCGAAAACAGAACAGCAATCGCAACCATCTGCGCAAATGTCTTCCATTTAGCCAGCTTGGTCACCTTTAAAAGACCAGCCGTCGAGCCAAGGAATTCCCGCAGGCCGCTGACGAAAACTTCGCGGAAGAGGATCATTGTCGCTGGGACCAAAATCCAAGGGTTCATTCCTGAAAAGCCCGTGATCACCAAGAGAGCAATAGTGACCATCGCCTTGTCAGCGATAGGATCAAGCATTGCGCCAAATTTGGATTCCTGATGCCACGCGCGGGCTAAATAGCCATCGAAAAAATCAGTGATCGCGGCACCAACGAACAGAACAAGGGCAAACCAATCAGCCCAAGGCCTTGAAAAGTAAAGGAACATTACAGCCACGCCGGGCGCAGCCAGTAGACGAAGAACCGTCAGGATATTTGGCAAAGTCCATTTCATGCGCAATCAATACCTTGGGTTAGCCTTTGACTCCATAGAGCATTTAGCAGCATCTTTCGCTTTGTAAGGAGCGGAGCAGGCCGGCAACACTCAGCCTTTGTCGTGGAAAAAGGCATAAATCGACTCTGCCATTGCGTCCGATATTCCATCGACGGCTTTCAGATCAGCAAGGTTTGCACGGCTTACGGCTTTCGCGCTCCCGAAATGTGCAAGGAGGGCTCGCTTACGCGCTGCTCCCACCCCCGGCACCTCATCGAGAGGTGTCGCAGTAAACGCCTTTGCTCGCTTTGCTCGGTGTGTGCCAATCGCAAAGCGGTGGGCTTCATCGCGTAGACGCTGGATGAAATAGAGAACGGGATCATTTCGCTGAAGCGCAAAAGGACGTTCGCCAATGCGGTGAAACTCTTCTTTGCCATGGTCGCGATCTACCCCTTTGGCGACGCCTATCATCGGCACGTCTTCGACACCAAGTTCGAGCAAAATCTCTTGAACTGCGCTCACCTGACCTGCACCCCCATCGATCAAGAGAAGGTCAGGCCAACTTTCGGATTTTCGCTCGGGATCTTCTTTGAGCAGGCGCTGAAAACGACGGGTCAAGACCTCTTTCATCATTCCGAAGTCGTCACCCGGCGTTAACTCGGTGTCCTTAATGTTGAATTTGCGATATTGGCTTTTAAGGAACCCATCGGCCCCCGCAACGATCATAGCGCCGACGGCATTCGTGCCTTGGATATGGCTGTTATCGTAAACTTCGATCCGCCTTGGGGGACCATCAAGATCAAAGGCTTCTGCGATCCCTCGAAGAAGCTTATTCTGTGTCGCCGTTTCCGACATTCGCCGCGCAAGGCTCTCTTTTGCGTTCCGCGCAGCCCCCGAGACGAGCTCGGCCCTCTCACCGCGCTGAGGCACGAGAACCTCGACCTTGCGCCCCGCCTTCTCGCTCAGCGCAGCGCACATCAGCTCCTCGTTGTCGAGACCGTGAGAGAGCAGAACAAGACGCGGCGGTTCGCGATCCGAGTAAAATTGCCCGACAAACGCCTCCATGATTTCTGAGGCATCTTCTTCGCCCGAGATCCGAGGGTAGTAATCGTGATTACCCCAATTCTGATTTGCGCGAATAAAGAACACCTGAACGCAGGCCTGACCATTCTCAACATGCAACGCGATAATGTCACCTTCGGCCACAGTGCGCGGATTGATCCCCTGCGCTGTCTGCACCTGCGTCAATGCGCGGATGCGGTCGCGTAACGCCGCTGCGCGTTCAAACTCCATCGTTTCGGCAGCTTCGGCCATCTTGGCCGCAAGGTCTTCTTGGATACGCGTCGTTTTCCCAGAAAGAAATTCGGACGCGTCCCGCACTGAATTTGCATATTCCTCGCGGTTGATATGACCAACACAAGGCGCAGAACAGCGCTTAATTTGATACTGCAAACAAGGCCGAGTGCGGGTCTCGAACATCGAATCCGCACAGTTCCTTAGCAAGAAAATCTTTTGCAGCTGACTCAACGTGTGATTGACGGCGCCAGCGCTTGCGAAAGGGCCAAAGTAAGTGCCCTTTTCATTCTTTGCACCTCGGTGCTTTTTGATCATCGGGAAGTCATGACCGGTCACAATAATATTGGGGAACGATTTATCGTCCCGCAACAAAACATTGTACCTCGGTTTAAGCTGCTTGATGAGGTTTTGTTCGAGCAGCAGCGCTTCTGTCTCTGTCCTCGTCGTGAGGAACATCATGGAGGCCGTCTCGGAGATCATACGTGCGATGCGGCCTGAATGGTTGCCCGGCCGCGCGTAATTCGAAACTCGGTTTCTGAGGTTACGAGCCTTGCCAACATAGAGCACCCTGCTCTCGCTATCGAGCATGCGATAAACCCCAGGCGAGCCATCGAGCGTCTTAAGATAATCCGCAATCCGCTCGTATCCGGTCAGCGTATCGGGCGATTCTTCAGACATCAGGCACACTCGTGATTCTTAGGGTTGGCTGCAATGTTACTCAGGAAGACTCAAGAAGAAAGACATCCACGGTTTCTGTGGATAACTCGGTGGAAACCTTTTGGGTTAGTTTGTTTTTTCGTTATTTTTCGCGCATTTCGTTAATTTGCACAAAAAATAGGCAGAGTGTTAAATTATTGATTTTGTTGTAAATAAATATTCGAAATGGAAATAAGTTAAGAATTTCAGGGCCTTCGCAATAAAACCGTTACAAGTTGGCACGCAGGTGCACAACTTGTCGCAGCTTACTCTTGCGCGAGTACGTCAGGGGTTTCCCAACCCAGATGCTGCCCACCGTCAACACAGAGCAATTGACCCGTAATCGCTGGCGCGTCGAGGAAATATCCAAGTGCCGCAGCGATATCCTCAGGATTCGCCCCCCGCTTCAAAACAGTGGAGGCACGTTGCTCTGCAAAATCTTCTGCGCTTTGCCGCTCACCCTGAAGAGTCGGCCCCGGACCGATCGCATTTACACGCACTTTGGGGGCCAGCGCCTGCGCAGAAGTTTGGGTCAACGCCCAGAGCCCCATTTTGGCCAGAGTATAGGTAGAGAACTTGGGCGTCAGCTTGCGGACACGCTGATCAATCATATTGATGATGAGCCCCTGAGCGACAGGTTCGCCGCGCGCGTCGATCTTGGGCTCGGGGACAGCATTCGAGAAATGCTGCGTCAAAACATATGGCGCACGGAGATTAGATTCAAAATGCCTATCCCAGCTATCGCGGGTCGAAGAGCCGAGGTCGTCCTGTTCGAAGATAGATGCATTATTCACCAGCACTGTAAGCTCGCCGCCCAGCGCCGCCGAGGCACGCCCAACTAGAGCCTGACTTTCCTGCTCATGTAACAAGTTTGCCTGAAGCGTGACTGCAACGCGCCCTAGTCCCTCGATGAGACCTGCTGTTTCGGCCGCACCTTTATCCGAATTGGCATAGTGCACAGCAACGTCGTAACCCCGTTTAGCAAGGTAGATCGCCATAGCGCGCCCGAGACGGCCTCCGGCACCGGTTACCAATGCTCGCTTCTCGGTCATGTGATGCTCCTTAGTTGAGTAGCATCATTACATAGGCCGCATAAATGAAAGACAAGCCGAGTCCTGTCTTGAGCCCGATATCCTTTTTCAGAAAGACGAACGGGACGAGCAAAAGCGATGATCCAAGCATGACCCAAAGGTCAAAACGCAAAAACTCAGAATCAACAGGGATTTCGCCGATCAGAGCTGCGATGCCCATGATCCCAAGCAGGTTGAAGACGTTTGAACCAATTACATTGCCCAGTGCCACATCTGATTGACGGCGAAGTGCCGCCATAACAGTTGTCGCCAATTCGGGCAGTGATGTCCCAACGGCCACGAGCGTAAGTCCAATAACCGCCTCTGAGATATGAAATGAACGTGCGATGTTCGTCGCGCCATCGATAAGGAAATTCGCACCAACAGGCAGGCCAATGAGTCCAACAACCAAGAAGAAAGCGATCTTGATCCAACTCATATTCGGATCGGCACCCTCGACCTCATCTTCTTCGCTCGCGTCTTCAGCAGCACGATGGCACCGAACAGCGTGCACCGCATGAAAAAGAACGGCACCTAATCCAGAAAGTAGGATCAGGCCCGAAATCCAATTCAGCGTTCCAAAAGAGCATAGAACGATAAAGAGGACCGTCGCCGCAAGCATCTGCATATAATTCGAGCGCGTATCGTGCTGGCTCGTATGCATCACGGCAAAGAGAGCCGGAATACCAAGCACAAGAAGTATGTTTGCCGTGTTGGACCCGACCACGTTGCCGACGGCAATCGATGGAACTCCATCGAGGATTGCTTGGACTGAAATAAGCAGCTCCGGAGCCGATGTGCCAAATGCCACAATTGTAAGCGACACAATCAGCGCAGGTATTCCCAAGCGAAGTGCAAGATTAACCGCACCACGCACAAGAGCATCACCCGCAAGCAGTAAGAGCCCTAGCCCCACCACCGTCAAAATCCAATCCATTAAGGAATTATCCTTTCGAGCACTCGCACGTGCCTTTGCCTATCTTAAAGCGGCCACAGCGTGGGCATTTCCTAGCATCTACTAGCTTTTTACCGGGGTACTTAACTTTACCAAACATGGCGAGGATCGCCATGAACACCAAGAAGAGCGTGATCCCTTTGATCAACATCTCACAAACCATACCGCGCAAAAGCGGCGCGATCCTCGATGCCGCCAATCGCATCATGAAAAGCCTGAGCACCAAAGCGCTGGAAAAGGCTACGCTTTTGGGAATAGCGGCGGAAACGTACCTTGTCCCCAAAGCGTTCTTTTAGGACCGGCACGAGATGACCAATACCATCTGCAAGACCGACTTTAACTGCGCTCTCGCCGATCCAGACTTCACCCGTGAAAAGATCAACATCCTGAGCGAGTTTGTCGCCGCGTCGCGATTTCACGTGATCTATGAAGTAAGTGTGAAGCTGTTCAAGCCACCCTTTCAAACGTTCAACATCTTGCGGTTTTTCCGGCTGGAATGGATCAAGAAGAGATTTGGAGTTCCCCGCAGTATGAACGCGACGCTCAACACCATAACGCCCAATTAAGTCGGACAGACCAAAGCCCGCAGAAATGACACCGATTGAGCCAAGCATCGACCCGCGGTCGGCATAGATCTCGTCCGCTGCACTCGCTAACCAATAGCCACCTGAGGCGGCAACGTCTTCGACAAAGGCGAAAACTGGAATATCCTTTTCCTCGGCTAACCTTCTGATCCTTGCACAGATCAGAGACGACTGAACGGGTGACCCACCGGGCGAATTGATCTCGAGCGCGACAGCGGCGGGTTTGCCGCTGAATGCTTTCTCAATGAGAGGCGCAAGGGAAATATCATCCAGTGCCCGCGAAGAGTTGGAAATTGAGCCTTGCAACCGAAGTACGGCCACGACAGGTTCTGCCTCGATAAATGGAAGATGTTTTTTGAAAGGTATGTAGCGTTTCATATCTTGCATCTAAGCAGCCGACCCAATCCGAACAAGCAGCTTAAGAACGAATTCGCCAACCTGTCCTAAAGATCCACCAAATCGTAGTAAGGCAGATCAAGGTGAATACCGAGATTGCGCCAAGGCTAATTGCGATAGGGACATCTGCCTGTTCAAAGAATGACCAACGGAAGCCAGAAATGAGATAGTGAACGGGGTTGAACATCGTCACAGCCTGCCAAAATGGCGGCAGCATTGATGTCGAATAGAAGCTTCCACCAAGGAAGACCAACGGTGTGATGATGAGCATCGGAATAAGATTGAGCTGCTCAAAATTGCCCGCCCAAATCCCGACAATAAACCCAAGCAATGAGAAGCTTAGGCATGTGAGGAGTAGGAATGCTATCATTGAAAGTGGGTGCAAAATCGTGACATCCACAAAAAAGAACGATGTCGCCAAAATTATGAGCCCAATGGCCAACGATTTAGTTGCTGCGGCGCCGACATAGCCAACCGTGACTTCAAAGAAGTTTACGGGCGCTGACAGGATTTCATAGATAGAGCCAGTGAACTTTGGGAAATAAATCCCGAAAGCCGCGTTCGAAGTAGACTGTGTCATAACAGAGAGCATAATCAATCCGGGCACAATGAAAGCCCCGTATCCGATCCCATCAACAGTATCGATACGGCTGCCAATGGCCGCGCCGAAAACTACGAAATAGAGCGAAGTAGAAATAACGGGCGCGATGATGGACTGACGGAAGGTGCGAAAGAAACGCGCCATCTCGAACAAATAAATCGCTTTGATCGCTGCGAGATTCATGTCGTTTCCTTTACAATGTCCACAAAGATTTCTTCTAGCGAGCTTTGGCGCGTCTGAAGGTCTCGCATCTGGAGCCCAGCCGCCTGCATATCGCGAAGAAGTGCTGTGATCCCCGTACGCTCCGCTTTCGTGTCGTAAGAGTAAGTGACTGATGCACCGCCATCTACCAAACTAAGGTCATAAGTGGCGAGTGCTTCGGGTATTTCAGCTAGCGGTTCGGCAAGCTCTACCCGCAGCTCTTTGCGACCCATCTGCGCAATAAGCTCGTCCTTGTCTTGCACGAGAAGTATCTCGCCTTTGTTGACGACGCCGATACGGTCGGCAATCGCTTCGGCCTCTTCGATGTAGTGAGTGGTCAAAATGATTGTCACACCATCTTTGCGAAGCTCTTCGACCACTTTCCACATGTCTTTGCGAAGCTCGACATCAACGCCCGCTGTAGGCTCGTCTAGAAAAAGAACACGCGGCTCATGGGCAAGGGCTTTGGCGATCAACACACGACGTTTCATCCCGCCGGAGAGTTGATTGACGCGCGCGTCCATTTTGTCGCCCAGACCCAGTTTCCGTAGAGTTTCCTCTACAAATTCAACATTGCGCGATTTGCCGAAAAGCCCACGCGAGAAAAGCACTGAATTGCGCACTGTTTCAAAGGCTTCGAGACTAAGCTCCTGTGGGACAAGACCGATCAACCGCCGCGCATCTCGGTAGTTTTTTACAACATCAAACCCGCCAACAGTCACCTGTCCCGAGCTCGGCTGCGTGATGCCACAGACAGTTGAAATCAAAGTTGTTTTTCCAGCACCATTCGGCCCTAGAAGCGCAATAATCTCGCCTTCTTCAATATCCAGATTAACGCCATTTAACGCGGTGAACCCGCTGGCATATGTCTTGGTCAGGTTCTTCACCTGAACGATTGCTGACATATCTATTCTCCCCAATTGGAGGAGATACTTAGTATCTTATGCGCCAAGTGCAAAGAGGCGACCAGCGCACAGCTGGTTTATTCACCTGAGAGGGAACGAAACTTGAAGGCCAAGCGTTTCCAGCCCTGGGTTAACTCGACCAAGTTCAGAATTTGAGCGGTGATCGAAGCTCACACTCAGGCGCGCACCGTTCGCAAAACTATAGCCAAGCGCGACGGTCGAGCGAAATTCGATCGGGAACCCAAGG
>CAYWUN010000006.1:55037-63194 GCA_964461315.1 uncultured Aestuarium sp. | reverse complement strand
CCTCGGCAAACGAGTTCTCGGTTCACGCACCGCGCATAGAAACCATGCAAATCCCGTCCGACAAGATCCGTGAAGTCATCGGTTCGGGCGGTAAGGTCATCCGCGAAATCGTTGAGACCTCGGGCGCCAAAGTCGACATCAACGACGACGGTATCATCAAGATCGCGTCCTCGAACGGTGAAGCCATCAAGAAGGCATACGACATGATCTACTCGATCGTCGCAGAGCCGGAAGAAGGCAAAATCTACAAAGGCAAAGTGGTCAAGCTCGTAGATTTCGGCGCTTTCGTTAACTTCTTCGGCAAGCGTGACGGTCTCGTCCACGTGTCGCAGATCGAAAACCGTCGCCTGAACCATCCGTCTGACGTTCTCAAAGAAGGTCAGGAAGTATGGGTTAAGCTGCTCGGCTTCGATGATCGTGGCAAAGTCCGCCTTTCGATGAAAGTCGTCAACCAAGAGACTGGTGAAGACGCACCGAAAGAAGAAACACCCGCAGAAGAGTAATCTTCCGCACAATTAACAAGCGAAGGCCCCGATGAAAATCGGGGCCTTTTGCATTCCTGCAACAACCCTGAGTGAAGTGAAAAATGCGCGGCTCTAAAAAACAGATTTATGCTAAGATGCCGCCAGTTTTAACGAGGGTCTCCAAAATGAATTTCAAAACAAAAATTGCGGCGCTTGCAGTCGCTCTTCTTCCCGCCGCCAACATCGCAACCGCCCAAGAAGCCGGTGAAAAGTCGATTAACCTCGGCCTCTCTGTATTTGGTGGAACGCTCAGCGGAAGCTATCGTATCAACTCAAAGTTCGGTGCGCGCGGTCTCATCATGGGGGGCTTGGGCTACAAAAAAACCTTGACCCGTGACGGTGTTGACTACGCTCTTGATGGCAAGTTGGCCGCGACAGGACTTCTCGCTGACTTCTATCCCAATGAGGGCAACTGGCGCGTATCGGGCGGTATCATTCGCTCTGGCAGCAGCTTTGCTGCTACTGGTACACTCTCTGCAACGAACCCATATAAAGCATTCACAAGCGGCTCGATCGATGCCAGCCTCAAGTTCAACCGCACCTACATTCCAACAATCACAACTGGTTATGATTGGAAGTTTGGCGACACGTGGCAACTGAGCGGTGAAGCCGGCGCTATGTTCATCAACGGGGCGACTCTTTCAGTGACCAGTACCGATGCAGCGATCCAGGCACAGCTTGATGCTGACGCCACGATCACCGGCTACAAAAACGATGCAACCAAGCTGAAGGTTTTCCCATACCTAGGCCTGTCGGTCGGCATGCGCTTCTAAGCGTTCACAGTAAAGTTATCGAACCCCGACCCACCAGTCGGGGTTTTTTCTTTGATGGGCGAGGTATACTAATCTCGTATTGAACCAGAGTTATGTTACGAGGAGATGCTAGCGAAATGAAACGACGCCATTTTCTATCAACCGCGGGTGCCGCGGCTCTTTGCTCCCCTGCAATTGCTCAGACCGCGCCTCTTTCGCTGACGATCTCGCCAACCGCGGAAACAGCTGTCGTAAATGGCATACCTTTGCCGGGACGTATGGAAGGGAATTTCTCGATTCCCGAACAATATTGGGCACGCGTTGTGAAAGTGCGTGCTTCACTTCCCGCTGGAGAAATCCACATACTTCCGCAGAACAAGCATCTCTACTTCACTTTGGGAAATGGAGAAGCAATTCGTTATGGATGCGCTATTGGCCAGGAAGGCCTCGCCTATTTTGGAACAGCTGTCATTGGCCGCAAAGTCGAATGGCCGAGCTGGACCCCGACTCCAGACATGATTGAACGCAATCCCAACGCATATGCGAAATACGCGGACGGCATGCCTGGCGGTCCGACCAACCCACTCGGCGCTCGTGCGCTTTATTTCTATGAGAATGGCCGCGACACCACAATCAGAATTCACGGGACCGTATCACCTTCGAGCATTGGAAGCGCCTCATCAAATGGCTGCTTCCGTATGTACAACAGCCACGTGATTGACCTGTATCAGCGGGTACCGATCGGCACAGTGGCACATGCCTATTAAAGGAAAGGGCCCCGATTGGGGCCCTTTGCTTTTGGCCTTAGGCCCTGTGCTTCGCGGTACGAAGGTAAGGAAGCTTAATGTCGATCTCACCAAACTTTTCCCGCGCCTGGTCGTCATTCAGCGAAAGTGCAACAATGACGTCCTGACCCACTTGCCAGTTTGCAGGGGTGGCAATCGGCACACCATAAGTCGCCTGAAGACCATCTAGTGCACGAAGAACTTCGGCAAAGTTCCGACCGACCGACATCGGATAAGTCATGGTCAGCTGAAGCTTCTTGTTAGGGGCGACAACAAAGACCGAGCGTACGGTCGCGGTATCTGCCGGAGTACGACCATCAGGAAGATACGCCTCTGCCGGAAGCATATCGAAAGCCTTAGCAACAGCGAGATCGGTGTCCGCGATGATCGGGAAACCAGCCTTTGCACCAGCAAAGCTCTCGATGTCCTCTTTCCACTTTGTGTGTTCTTCTACGCCATCAACAGAAATGCCGATTACCTTGGTGCCACGCTTGGCCCATTCGTCGGAAAGCTGAGCGACAGCACCGAACTCAGTGGTGCAAACAGGCGTAAAATCTTTTGGGTGAGAAAATAGGATTGCCCAGCTATCGCCGATCCAATCATGAAGAGCAAAGCTGCCCTGATCGGTTTCAACAGTCAGGTTCGGAATAGTGTCATTAATGCGCAAGCCCATGAGTTTCCTCGTATGTTTAAATTGGTGCTGGCCGCATTATAGTCATCCCTTCAATATTCCACCACAGCAGCTTGTTGTCGCAGGGAAGAAATGCGACTGTCCGCCAAAATATGATCAAATCACAGGTCACCTCGATGCTCGTCAGGCGTGAATTTTACATAAATGGTGAATGGACTGCACCGGCCATGCCGCGTGACTATCAAGTAATTGATCCATCGACGGAAGCAGCATTTGCGACCATTTCCCTCGGCGACCAAAGTGACACAGATTCAGCGGTCGCCGCTGCCAAAGCTGCTTTCGGTAAATGGAGTGAAACCGAGCCTTCTATACGACTTGGCTTTGTCCGCAATATCCTTGAACAGTATGAGCTTCGCAAACACGACCTCGCCGCGGCAATTACAAGCGAACTCGGAGCGCCGAAGAGTTCAAGCCTTGTCGATCAAGTTGAGTGTCTTCCGAGGCACCTGAACAGCTTTATCGAAGCCTTCGAAAAGATTGAATGGACGACACCAATCGCCCCCCATTTGACCGACAATATCGTAGCACGCTCAGCTATCGGCGTGGTCGGTCTAATCACACCTTGGAACCGACCGATTAATCAGATCACGCTCAAAGTTATTCCGGCCCTCCTCGCAGGCTGCACGGTCGTTCTCAAACCCTCAGAAGAAGCGCCAATCTCTGCGATCATTTTCGCAGAGATCATCCACGCTGCGGGTCTTCCCAATGGCGTTTTCAACTTGATCAACGGTGACGGCGAAGGCGTTGGAACGCAGCTGTCGTCCCACCCGGATGTGGAAATGATCTCCTTTACCGGGTCAACGCGCGCTGGTCGCGCTATCTCGGCCGCGGCTGCGCCTACTCTCAAGCATGTTGCACTTGAACTTGGCGGCAAGGGCGCGAACCTTGTTTTTGCTGATGCCGACGAAGAAGCCGTCATGCGTGGCATTCGTCACTGCTTTTTCAATTCCGGCCAAGCCTGCAACGCGCCTTCGCGGATGCTCGTCGAACGCTCCTATTATGAAAAAGCCATCGAAATCGCACGAGACTTTGCCGATAACAGTCTGGTTGCCAGTGCTCACACAGAGGGTAAGCACCTCGGTCCTGTGGTGAACAAACGCCAATGGGATCGCGTTCAATCCCTTATCCAATCAGGTATCATTGAAGGTGCACGGCTTGTTACAGGCGGCCTTGGAAAACCGCATGGCCTCGAAACCGGCTATTTTGTCCGACCAACGGTGTTTGCAGATGTCGTACCCGGCATGACGATTGAGCGAGAAGAGATCTTCGGCCCTGTGCTGTCAATCATCCCGTTCGATACCGAAGAAGAAGCTATCGAAATCGCAAATAACACCCGTTACGGCCTGACAAACTATGTCCAGAGTGCCGACTTGGAAAGGTGCAACCGTCTTGCCCTCAAGCTTCTCTCTGGAATGATCGAAGTCAACGGGATTAGGCGAGACTCGAGCGCGTTCTTCGGCGGAATCCGCGATTCTGGGCGCGCACGAGAAGGAGGCATTTGGGGAATCGAAGAGTTCCTCAACACCAAACTGATATCGGGTTGGAATGCCTAATCAGAATGGGGCCTTGGAAGTGATGCGCATTCCTTTGCCGCCGTCGGGGTGTCGAAACTGAAGCGTTTCCGAATGGAGCATCAGTCGTGGGAAATCCAACGCAGGGCCATTGGAATAAAACGGATCACCCAGTATCGGATGCCCGATTTCTCTCATATGCAGTCGAAGCTGGTGCGACCGCCCTGTCTGCGGATAGAGCCTCACACGGCTCTCTATTTCGCTTGTTCGGACCACGCGATAGTCGGTGACAGCAGGGCGCCCATTCTCGAAATCAATCTTTTGAAGCGGGCGGTTCGGCCAGTCCACGATAATTGGTAGATCGATGGTTCCGGTCTTTTGCTCCACCTTTCCCCAGACCCTTGCGACATAGGTCTTCTTGGTGTGGCGCTTTTCGAACTGAAGCCCAAGATGCCGCTGCGCATGGTGCGTCAGCGCAAAGATCATGACACCAGAAGTATCGCGATCCAATCGATGAACCAAAAGAGCTGTCGGAAAAGCCGCTTGAACGCGCGCGATTAAACAATCCGCAAGTTGCTCCCCTTTGCCCGGCACAGATAAGAGACCACTTGGCTTATCGACCAAGAGAACTTCATGATCCTCGTGCAAGACAACCAGCGGATCATTTGGCGGATTATAGACGTCGCTCATCGTGCAAACACCAAAGCCAAGATAGCCTCTAGCGCGGCTTGGTCTTCTTGGTTGAACGCAGCGAGTTGATCGCTGTCGATATCAAAGACACCAATCAGCGCTCCTTGCCCATCAAATACAGGGAGAACCAGCTCTGACCGAGTGGTCGATGAACATGCAATGTGACCGGGAAAGGCTTCGACGTCGTCAACCAATTGGGTCAAACGCGTCCGCGCAGCTGCGCCGCATACCCCACGATCAAACGGAATAACAAGACAGCCGTGACCCCCTTGATAGGGCCCGATCTTGAGCAACTCTGGCTCAGTCACTCGATAAAACCCCGTCCAATCGAAACGTTCATCCGAATGATGCACCTCACAAGCAACGGTTGCCATCAAAGCGACAACGTCAGTCTCATTCTCAGTGAGAGCGGCAATTCGTTTGTTCAAATCTTGATAGTCGACGCGCATGTTAGTCTCCGGAAAGATTAGAGACTACCTAAGTCCACAAGCCCAAGGGGGCAAGTCGCTCAGTTGAGCTGGAAATGTAGCGGATAGAGCCCATCTTCAAATGGCCCGAACAAATCCGAAATATCGGGATGCGTAACGGGTTCGCCGGAATAATCTGCAATCAAGTTTTGTTCAGAGACGTAGGCAACATAGTAGCTCTGACCATTTTCGGCCAAGAGATGGTAAAAAGGCTGATCTTTGGCGGGTCGGCTATCTTCAGGAATTGCTTCATACCACTCGTCAGTATTGGCGAAAATGGCATCAACGTCAAAAACCACACCGCGAAACGGATGTTTGCGATGACGGACAATTTGACCCAGATGATATTTTGCACGTGTCTTGAGCATAGGCATTTGACCCCCGAGGACCTTTGTACCCTGCGCCATAAGTGCTGTCCACGTAATGCGCCGATTCTCTTGGAAACAGTCTGTGGACTCGGCTTTGACAGTCGGGATGCGCCGAAACCTGCCAGTGAACTGCAATTTAACCGCAAATGTGAATGTTGGCACAAATACCGCCGTTTGCATGAAACCAAAAATCGGCTAAAATCAGAAAAAATATAATTGAAAAGCGAGAGGCAGATGAGCAGAAAAATCCTCGCGCTGGTGATGGTACTTGTATTGTTGGGTAGCTGCGGCGAGCGCAAAGGCTCTGCTCCTCGCGACCTTGATAACGCGTGTTCAATCATTACCGAGCGCTCGCAGTATGTACGAGCATTTAGAAACGCCAAAAGGAAGTATGGCGTCGAACCTGCCGTTCTAATGGCGATGATTTACCAAGAGAGTAAGTTCATTTCAAACAACCGTACCCCGCACCAATACGCTCTCGGGATTATCCCGCTTGGCCGCCAGTCCTCTGCCTACGGCTATGCTCAAGCGCTTGACGGCACTTGGGAAGAGTACCAGCGCAGCGGCGGTGGCTTTGGTGCGCGCCGCGACGATATCAACGATGCGACTGACTTTATGGGTTGGTATATGGCCCAAACCGTCGAAGAGACTGGCTTGAACATCAACGATACGCGAAACCAATATCTCGCCTATCACGAGGGTCGAACAGGCTATCTCCGCGGCACCTATAAGTCCAAGTCTTGGCTGGTGCGTATCGCGAATGAAGTCGAGGGAAGATCCTATCTTTATGCAAGCCAGCTCGCCAACTGCCGAGCCGCGCGCTTCTAAGAAAAAGCCCCGCAGGAGCGGGGCTTCTTTTCTACTTCAAAGGCCACTTACTACTCGCGACAACCGCACTAAAGAGATTGTCTGAGTACGAGCCTCCCTTGGTCAAATCGCCCAAGATCATCGTGGTCTGTGATCCCGTATTGTCCGTGATAATCCACTGCCGAAGTTCAACGGGGTTTGCCGTAAACACAAGCTGGATATTACCATACTCGGGGTGATCAGGATCCTGCGCGGTGATCGTCGTCGAAGCACCGTCCGAGCTGTGCCCAACGACCATCCGCTCTTTCGCAAGGTCCACATTCCGATCAAGGATGATCGACAATGGAGTTCGATTCAACGGGTATTGCTCGGGATTGCTGTTCGAACGCGGATCAAAGATCGAAAGTTGTCCACCACCTGCAATCACAAGCGAGTTGTCAGGCGCATTATAGTCAAAACGGATACGTCCCGGTCGCTTGATCGTAATGGCACCTGTCGAAATTGTGCCGTCCGCGTTGACCTGAGTGAATTCGGCCTGAGCGGTTTGCAAGCCATTCAGATAGCTCGAGACTTCACCCAATGAAAGCTGTTGCGCGTGGGCGCTGTAGCCACCCAGAAACGCGAGGGCAAAGGGGACCATTACTAGAAATCGTCTAAGAGTATTCATTCGTTTTCGCCTTACGTGACTTGATATGCACATGGGTGAAAATCAGTGGATTTCCAAGTGCTAGGCAATAACAACGCCGTGGTTAGCAAATAGCTCCACGCTACAAGGACCATTCTGCACGGGCTTGGGCCTCGGTGATGTTCAAAAGCTCAAGAACAAATCCAGATGCCCCTCCGCCATCGAAAGTAAAGACCACCGAAGAACCCGTATCAACGAGCGCTGCGGCGCCCAAGCGCCACGTTGCATGGTCGATCGTCAATGTATCAATACCGAGAGCGAAATCACGGATAGTATCGTGACCGCCTGCGTCAAAGCTTCTGAATACAAAGGTATCACTTCCGGTATCGCCAAAGAGGGTGTCATTGCCTTCACCCCCATAGAGCATGTCGTTTCCAGCGCCGCCGTTTAGGTTATCGTTCCCCATGCTTCCAAAGAGAAAATCATTTCCGGCTCCGCCACGAAGCGTGTCATCCCCTTTTTTGCCGATGAGACGATCATTGCCTTCTTCGCCAATCAACAGATCGTTGCCATCGCCACCCAACATGAGATCATTTCCAGCGCCGCCATAAATAGTATCCGTCCCGACACCACCGCGAAGCTGGTCATCACCAAGGGCACCATAGATCGCATCACTTCCACTTTTGCCGTGCAGATAGTCTTTGAGCTCGCGACCATAGAGCGTGTCGTCACCGCCTCGACCGAGGATCACGTTTTTACCCAGAGCTCCGTAAATGACGTCAGCGTTCGCGCCACCCTTGATCCGAACGCCCGCAGAATAAGCTTGAAACTCCCAACCAGACGTATCTATCGAGTTGCCATAAAGGAAATGAAGTGCGTCCTTATCCAAGTAGCCAAGGGTCGTATTTGCGCCTGGCGAGTTAGTGTAGGACATGAC
>CAYWUN010000006.1:0-54937 GCA_964461315.1 uncultured Aestuarium sp. | reverse complement strand
TATCCAAGTAGCCAAGGGTCGTATTTGCGCCTGGCGAGTTAGTGTAGGACATGACGGTGAATGCCGTTTTGTCGAGCGACGTCGCCAGTTGAATGTCTCCCTCGAATGGGTGCTGAAGCCCGAGCGAATGGCCAAGTTCGTGAAGCAAGATTTCAAACCAGTCATTCGAGGTTAAGTTCCCGCCTGCACCAGTATCGATCACATACTCGCCTGACCCAGTAGAGGTCGCAAAGGACTGAGCCACATTGGCCCAACCGCCTAAATTAGAGCCTGAAACGCCGTAGACGTTGACCATGGCAGCGGTCGAGCTTGCCACCTCGACAAAAACAACGCCTGTATTCTGTTCAAAGACCGCGGCCGCTTTGCGAAATTGCGCGCGCTGAGTGGTATTAAATGTTTGAACGCTGCTAGAGGAATAGTAGACTTCATTCAGCGACGGGAGGTCTGCGCCTTCAAGGAAAGCATAAGAAACAACGACTGGCGTTTGAAGTGCTTGTTGACCGTTCCACCGCCAATACTGGTAATTCGGATCACTACCATTCTCTGAATAATAGAGAATACCTGTGTAATCGTAGACCGTCGTTGCCAATTCGACATTCCTCTACGAGCAAAAAAGTGCCCGCTCAAAACTGCGCGGGCACCAAGACCTATTAGTGCTGTTCAGGCACAAGGATTTCCCGCTTTCCAACGTGGTTTGCCGAGCTTACCACGCCCTCATCTTCCATTTGTTCGACCAAACGAGCAGCTTTGTTATAGCCAATCGCTAGCTTTCTCTGGATGTATGAGGTCGAGCATTTACGATCTTTGATCACGATTGCAACCGCTTGATCGTACAGTGCATCTTCACCGTCGGTATTTCCGCCTAGTCCAAGAACAAGGTCGATATTGGCTTCTTTGTCCTCATCAGGCCCATCAACGACGCCCGACATATACTCAGGCGGACCGAACGATTTGAGGAATTGTACAATCTCTTCAACCTCTTCGTCCGAGACAAAGGGGCCGTGAACACGGGTGATTTTGGCCCCGCCGGCCATATAGAGCATGTCCCCCATACCAAGGAGTTGCTCTGCACCTTGTTCACCAAGAATTGTCCGGCTGTCGATCTTAGAGGTCACTTGGAACGAGATGCGTGTTGGGAAGTTCGCCTTGATCGTGCCGGTGATCACGTCCACCGAAGGACGCTGTGTCGCCATGATGAGGTGAATACCAGAGGCACGGGCCATCTGTGCGAGGCGCTGAATACAGGCTTCGATCTCTTTCCCTGCAACCATCATGAGGTCAGCCATTTCGTCTACGATGACGACGATATAGGGCATAGCCTCTGGCGCAAACTCTTCGGTCTCAAAGATCGGATCACCGGTTTCTTCGTCAAATCCCGTCTGAACAGTGCGCTCGAACATTTCGTTGCGCGAAAGAGCATCGCGGACGCGGCCGTTGAAACCTTCGATGTTGCGGACGCCCATTTTAGACATGCGGCGATAACGCTCTTCCATTTCGCCCACGACCCATTTGAGGGCGACGACGGCCTTCTTAGGGTCGGTCACAACAGGGCTAAGAAGGTGCGGAATACCGTCATACACGGAGAGTTCCAGCATTTTAGGGTCGATCATAATCAATCGGCATTCAGCAGGCGTTAGTTTGTAAAGGAGCGAGAGGATCATCGTGTTGATTGCAACCGACTTACCTGAACCCGTCGTACCCGCGATCAAGAGGTGAGGCATCTTGGCAAGGTTTGCGACGATGGGATCGCCACCGATATCTTTGCCAAGCGCAAGTGGGAGACGCATGTTGCTGTCGCCGAAGTCCCGCGCTGCGAGGATCTCGCGAAGAACTACCTTTTCACGGTTCTCATTCGGCAGTTCGATCCCGATGACCGAGCGACCGGGCACAGTGGACACACGTGCGGAAAGCGCAGACATCGAACGCGCGATATCGTCTGCCAGACCGATCACGCGGCTGGCCTTCAAACCGGGAGCAGGTTCAAGCTCGTACATCGTGACAACAGGACCTGGGCGAACGGAAACGATTTCGCCTTTCACGCCATAGTCATCGAGCACGCTTTCAAGCATACGCGCATTTTCTTCGAGCGCCTCGTCCGAAAGATGATGCCGTTCAATCTCGGACGGGTTCATCAATAGGTTCAACGGAGGGTGCTCATACTCGGCAAAGTTTTCTTCAAAGGCGAGCTTCGGCTGAGCCTCTGCCTTGGCTTGCTTCGACGGCAGGACCGAACGCTTGAGGCTATGCTGAACAACGCGGCGCGGTTCTGGAGTTTGAACCGCAATGCGGGGCGCTACGGCAGCTTCCATCGACGGCTCAATCTCTTGCTCCTCGGCATAGTCGTCAGCGACATAAGCCATCGGCTCATCATCATATTCAGGATAGCTCTCGTAGCGATCATCAAGGACGTTCAGATCTTCTTCATGCCATTCCGCCATAGGGGCTTGGTACGGCTCTTCAACTTCAGGAGCACGGTTTAGGACCAGAGGACGCGGACCGCGACCCTTGGTTAAAGTAGGCTCGATACGGAAACCGCTGTCCAACTGCGGGGCAGGTTCAACTTCGTCCTGAGGCGGCGTCATGCGCGCGCGAATGGCATCAGAGATTTTACTCTTTATGCGATCGCCGCTCTGAACCGGAATATCACCAAAATCGATCGGAGCTTGCTCGACTAATTCTGGCGCGGGCATCGGCTCTGCGTTTCGGCGGAAGAGACCACGCAAACCACCAGTAACAGGCTGGACCTCGGCCTCACGCATAGGCGCGGCGAGCGGGGCTGCGCCCATCAACTTTGGTGCAGTTTCAGAGCGGGTCATACGCGGTTCTTGATGCGTAGGCATCGCGGGATTTGCACGAACGACATTTGCAACCCGCATCCGTTCTTCTTCATCAACAACGGCATAAGGATCACGCGAGGCGAAACGCTCCGCACGCGCTTCTTCACGGCGGTCCTGAACCTTGGCATGGACGCCTTGAGCGGCGCGAAGTGAAGCCTCTGCGCTACGTCCCAAAAGTTTGAGGACCATAGCGTAGATCATGATCATGCCCACAACGAGGAACCGCCAGCCGATACGAAGCTCTGGACGGGTAAAGCCAAGCACGAATGAACCTGAAACAAGAACAATTACACCCATAATGAGCGACATGATCTTGACCCCAAACGCAGCAGGCAAAGGCACAGTCGTCAGAATGATGCTTAGGATGGTGTCACCGAATAGACCGCCAAGACCAAAGCTGTGCGCCCAGTCACCACCAGCGGCCAGCGTGGCGCAATAAACAGAACCAAAAGCCATGACAATCGGCGCAAAGATAGCACGGCCAACAGCGCGCTCTGCACCGCGATGAAGCGCAAGACGCAAGCCCCAAGTCACAAGCGCAATCGGAAGCCCCCAAGCCGCATAACCCACGATCATAAACAGTGGCGCAGCGATAGAAGCACCAAACCGACCAAGCCAGTTCTGCACAGGTGCATCGGTTGAAAGCATCCAGTTTGGATCTTCGGGTGAATACGAGATCAGCATCATCGACGCCATGACACCGAGAACAACAAGCCCTATTCCAAGAAGCTCTTTGCCACGTTTCTCAATCGCAGCCTGCATGTTGCTGTCGAGTAGCGGATCACGCTGACGGGTCGAATAGGATGCCATGTCTCACCTCAATCGTACAAACAGTCACGAAGCTTGATCAGCCCGTGCTGCATTTCTTGTGTTGGGGCCACCATGGCGACCCTGATAAATCCTTTGCCGGGGTTTTCCCCGTTTACATCGCGGCTCAGATAAGCACCGGGAAGGACGCGAATACCCGTCTCGGTCCAAAGCTTAAGAGCAGCCTCTTCACCATCTTTCACAGGAAGCCAAAGGAAGAAGCCTGCCTGAGGGGGCTCATATCCTTTGACGTGTTCAAAGATCTGATCTGAAGCTTTGAATTTCTGCTGATAAAGTGCACGGCTTTCGATCACATGCGTCTCATCCGCCCAAACACGTGCGGAAACACGCTGGATCGGAAGAGGAAGCGGTGCTCCTGAATAGGCGCGAAGCTGGCGGATACGATGGATAGACTTCGGTCCACCCGCAACAAATCCAGAACGTAAACCGGGAAGGTTCGAGCGTTTGGAAAGCGAATGGAAAATTGTGACGCGCTCGGGATCAGCTCCCATACGAGCGGCAATTTGTAATGCACCTACGGGCGCTTCATCGCGATAAATCTCGGAATAGCACTCGTCCGCGAAAATCCGGAAGTCATGCTTCTCGGCCAACGCGATCAGCTCTTCCCAATAGGCCTCAGTTGCAACCGCACCCTGCGGATTAGCTGGAGAACAGATATATGCAATCGCGGTGCGGTTGAGGATGTCAGCTGGAAGTGAGGCATAGTCTGGCAAGTGCCCAGTTTGGGAGGTCGCAGGAACGAATACGGGTTCCGCACCTACGGAAATCGCAGCAATTGCATAGACTTGATAAAATGGGTTCGGAGTCAGAATAACGGGCGTCTGACCGTTCTTAACCTCAGGGCACAGGGCCATCGCCGCATTATAAAGCCCCTCTCGCGTCCCATTCAAAGCCATGATTTGATCATGACTTACGACGACACCGTAACGACCCTTGATCCAAGCAGAGATCGCTTCAAGAAGCTCTGGCGTACCATCATTCGGTGGGTATTTTGCGAATTCGTGCACATGGGCGGCAAGCGTCTCGGAAACCCAATCAGGGTAAGCATGTTGAGGCTCGCCAATAGTCATGGCGAAGGGTTCCCCACCAGGCTTGTGGGAATCCAACAGCTCCCGCAGGCGCGGGAACGCATATGCCGGAAGGTTCGAAAACCGCTCGGGAAAATTCATATCTGCCTCAAGGTTGCGAGATCATTTGCGCCTCGCTTTCGTGCAAGATAGCAACACGCGCCTTCTTCTGTCCAGAAAAAGGAACCCTTTCAGACTGCTACCCAAAAACTATTGTGGCATTTTGGTCCTGCCCTAGCGCAGTGCAGCCTCGACCGAGGCCCCAAGACGAAGCAATTTTGCTTCAGAATTTGGCGCAGCGTTGAGCAAAATCCCCGTAGAGCCTACACCCGTCGGGATCGTCAGACCGCAAAGACCCAAAAGATTGCCAATCCGCGTATTTCGAAGCGCCAAGAGGTTCTCTTCGACGAAATACTCGGGTTCATTCTCTAAGCGCACGATGTTCGGCGGAAGTGATGGGACAGTTGGACAAATCACCGCATCAAACCCTGATGCAAAGTCCGCATACTCAGCACGAATTTCTTCAAGTTCGGCCCAGCCATCAATGTAATCCACTGCCGCGAATGATCCGCCCGGTCGAATGCGCGACAGGATTTGATGATACATCTTGGATGGATTGGCCTCGATCGTGTCTCGCCAATAGGCATAAGCGTCCGCGGTAAAAAGCATCCCAGCAAGCTCAAGCGCACGGCGAAGCGGCTCGAATTTCGCATGAACAATCTCGGCACCCGCGGCGTTCAAGCGGTCTCGTGCACTATAGAAGGCAGCCTTTGGCGCGTCGCGCAGCCCCTCCATTGCGATTGTATCAAGTATTGCAAACCGCGTGCCTTTCAAAGACGCACCAGCAAGATCAGGAGGGCTACTACCCTCAAGCACCGCCAACAAAAGCGCCGTGTCTTCAACAGTCCGGCAAAGCGGACCGACTGTGTCAAACGTCTTGCAGAGTGGCACCACACCCTCAAGGCTTAGCCTTCCATGAGTGGTTTTCAAGCCAACCAAATCGTTCCAAGCCGAAGGCACCCTTACCGATCCGCCCGTGTCCGATCCAATCGCCGCTGCCGCTAGTCCAAACGCAACCGACGCCGCTGCCCCAGAAGAAGATCCGCCGGGCACACTGTCGGGGTAGTTCTTACATGGAGGGGTCGCGGTCATTGGGTTCAAACCAAGCCCCGAGAACGCGATTTCGGTCATATGCGTCTTGCCCAGACACACAAGTCCCGCTTCTGTCGCATTTCTGAGCACTTGTGCATCTTTTGACGGCACACGCCCTTCAAGAAGACGCGTGCCTGCCTCGGTCGCTATCCCATTGGTATCAAATAGATCCTTCCATGAAATAGGAACACCATCCAACAACGAACGACGCTGTCCAAGTTTGGCACGGGAGGATGCAGCTTTTGCCTCCGCTCGCGCTCGATCTGCAGACACTCGCGCATAAATCCGATCGCGAAATGGATGCGCTTCGATAGCACCGAGATAAATTTCGGTCAGGTCAATCGGATCAATCTCTCCCCGCCCAATCCCACGACCGAGTTCCGCTGCCGATGCCCAAAGCCATTCTTGCATGACCGTCTCCAAAAATTTGAGTTATCGGCACGGTAGCGGCCAAGGATCGCATGGACAATCCCACCGATCATACCATAGTGCAAAGCATGACCCATGATCAGGACATTCTCATAGTTGGTGGCGGCCTGAATGGCCCAGCGCTTGCGCTTGCTCTCGCAAAATCGGGATTCCGCGTCGGTGTGATCGATGCTCTGCCGATTGATGTTCGCAAAGACCCCGCCTTTGACGGTCGCGCATATGCTCTCGCTCTCGCTTCACAACGTTTGCTAAAAGCGGTTGGCGTTTGGAGTGGCGTAGCAGACCACGCCCAACCGATGCTTGAGATCAAAGTCACGGATGGTCGCGCAGGCGAAGGTGCGTCTCCTTGGATGCTCCACTTTGATCACGCGGAAATCGAAGAAGGCCCAATGGGCTATATGGTCGAAGATCGCCATTTACGTCGCGCATTCCTCGATGCGCTCGAGACAAATGACCTGATTACCCAATACACGCAGGAAACCGTGGTGGATCAGGCCACCGACGCCCACGGCGTTTCTATTACCTTGGCCACAGGCAAGACCCTAACAGCCAAGCTCCTTGTCGGCTGTGATGGTCGCAAGTCTGGAACCGCCGAGCGTGCCGGCATCCGGCGAACAGGTTGGGGATACGGTCAGACGGGGATCGTCTGTGCTGTCGAACACGAAAAACCACACGGTGGCATCGCACATCAGTTCTTCATGCCGAACGGACCGCTCGCAATTCTTCCGCTCCAAGGAAACCGCTCTTCAATCGTATGGAGTGAAACCGATAGCCGAGCAGCAGCCTGCATGAAGATGTCAGACGAGGAATTTCTCGAAACCCTTAAACCCGCTTTTGGGTCCTTCCTTGGGGACATCAAACTTGCTGGGGCCCGCTTCGCCTATCCGCTGAACCTAACGCTTGCAAATAGCTTCATCGGCCAGCGCCTTGCTCTCGTCGGCGATGCAGCGCACGGGATGCACCCCATCGCTGGACAAGGCTTGAATGCTGGACTTCGCGACATTGCCGCGCTCGCCGAAGTCCTCAGCGAAGCCAAGCAACATGGCGAAGATTATGGAAACGCAATTGTTCTCGGGCGTTACCAACAATGGCGCCGCTTTGATACGGCCTCGCTCGCGGTCGCGACCGATACATTTAACAAGCTGTTTTCGAATAATAACCCACTCCTCAGAGCCGTTCGAGGCTTTGGAATGGGTCTGATCAATGCGACCCCCGCGCTCCGCCGCAACTTTATCCGCGAAGCGGCTGGCCTCACCGGAGATCTTCCGAAACTGATGCGAGGTTAAAGCTGGCGGGCTTCGTCGACGAGCATGATCGGAATGCCATTGCGGATCGGGTAAGCCAGCTTTGCTGCCTCAGAGATCAATTCCTGCTTCTCAGCATCATAACTCAGACGCGTGTTCGTATGCGGGCAAACCAGTGCTTCAAGCATCTTGGGATCAAACGGTGTCTCGGTCATTGAAGCTTCTCGTCGTTACCACCCCTGAGGGCAAATTCGATCAACGTTATAAGAGTTTCACGGCGATATGCCAGCGTTGGAGCTTCGAGAAGTGCCTGTTTATCTTCGGGCGGGAATGGGCAAAGCATCGACAGCGAGTTGATCAATAGCTCGTCCTCGGCGTCTTTCATCGCGTCCCAATCGGTCGAAAGGCCCTGATCAATGAAGTAGCGCGACAAAAGCGCAAGAAGCGCCTCGCGGTCTAGATCATAGTCAGACTCCACCTTTCCCAAATCGCGGTCGAACCCGTTCCAGCTCACGTCAAATCGGCGGTACGGGGTAAAACCTTCGATTTCGGCAATCGTGCGAAAACGCGACACGCCCGTAAGCGTGATCATATAACGCCCATCTTCCGTTTCGGAGAAACCCGTTAGACGACCAGCGCATCCAATCAAGTGAAGCCCTCGAGAACCGCTTGGCTGGATCATTCCGATGAGTCGTTCTGGCGTTTTCAACACATCTTCGATCATCGCCAGATAGCGGGGCTCGAAGATATGCAGTGGCATTCTTGCCCGAGGCAGCAGAAGCGCACCGGGCAAGGGAAAGACTGGAATAGCTTGTGGTAAATCAGATGCGTTCAACATGCGCATTGATCTAGCGTCGCTCCAGATTTAGGCAAATATCATCGACGACAATTTCCGACGGCCATTCAAAACGATCGGATCGTTTGGTTTGAGCGCGTCGAAAATCTGGAACAGCTGCGTCTTAGCAGCCCCGTCATTCCATTCTTTATCCTTGCGGAAAATCTCCAAAAGCTCGTTTACGGCCTCTTCGGTCTGCCCAGCAGCATGAAGGGCGACTGCGTAATCGAAGCGTGCTTGATGGTTCGCGGGATCGGCTTCGACCGCAGCTTTCAACTCGGCGAGTGGGCCTGCGTTTTCAGACTGACGTGCAAGCATAACTTGAGCACGAGCTGCATCCAGCTCCGGCGCATTATCGAACTCTTTCGGAGCAGAATTAAGGATTGCCTCTGCACGGTCTACATCTCCCAGAGCGAGGTGCGCACGGATCAAGCCAGCGTAGGCGGCAACATTTGCGCCGTCTTCCTGAAGGATCGCAACGAATGTGTCAGCCGCATCCTGAGCCTGACCGTCTTCGATCATTTGCTCTGCGACCTCTACCGCCTCGGACAAACCACCATCTGCGCTCTCGCCGGACATCTTGGCAAGCTTGGCCACGAAAGCTTCGATTTGGCTCGGTGGCACGGCGCCTTGGAAGCCATCAACAGGCTGCCCCTGATAAAAGGCATATACGGTTGGGATCGACTGGACTTGAAGCTGACCAGCATAGACTTGGTTCTGATCAACATCGATCTTGACCATTTTCACGGCGCCACGCGCTTTGGTCACAGCAGCTTCCAGCGCCGGCCCCAAGGTCTTGCACGGACCGCACCACGGAGCCCAAAAGTCAACAATCACAGGGGTCGTTTTTGATGCTTCAACAACGTCCTGCATAAAGGTCGCGTCGGACCCTTCCTTGATAAGATCGGCCTGTGGTGCCGTCGATCCGCCAAGCTCAAGCATAGCGCTCTCCTTAAACTGTTTGTCCCTATATGTGACGACCGCGCTCACAGAGCAAGGGAGGCCCTCTTGTGCCTGCCCAACATTCCACTCATGGTGACAACAAACCGCAACACCGAGACATAAGATATGCATACGATTTTAACATTTGGCGACAGTAACACCCATGGCACCCCACCGATTGAAGTTCGCGGCGAAGCCCGCCGTTTTCCTGCAGGTGTACGCTGGCCTACTGTAGTTCACGGAGAACTCGGGGCGGATTGGCTGCTTGTCGAAGAAGGCCTTCCCGGTCGTACGACTATGTTTGACGACCCATTGATGGGAAGCCACATGGATGGCCGCCTAGGCCTCAAGATAGCGCTGAATTCTCACGGACCCATCGATGTGCTGACGATTATGCTTGGCACCAACGATTCCAAAATGATGTTCGGCACTGATCCCGAGCGCATCACCGCTGGCATCGCGGGCCTCTTGGGCATTTCTCAATCTCAGGAAATGCAGGATCGCCACGGTGGATTTAAGACACTTCTTATTTGCCCACCCGCCGTTAAGGTCCAAGGCCCGATCAAAGACGTTTTTTATCGCGCTGACGAAAAATCGGCTGCACTAGCGCCGCACTACAAGGCGCTAGCCGAACACTGGGGCATTGGCTTTTTCGATGCAGGAAGTGTGATCGAAACCAGCGAGCAGGATGGCGTCCACTTTACCGCAGACGCACACCAGGCGCTTGGTAAAGCGGTCGCAGAGGCCATCCGCGCGCTTTAAAATTAGAGATCAAACGTCGCAAAAACAGGCGCGTGGTCACTTGGACCTTCCCAACCACGCGTCTCGCGGCGAATACGGCTCGAATGCGCGGCGTTCGAAATGTCTGGCGTCGCCCAAACGTGATCAAGCCTACGCCCCTTATCGGCAGCATCCCAATCCGCCGAACGATAGGACCACCAACTATATACCCGACCTTCGGGCATATCTTGGCGCGTAATATCAACCCAAGACGCCGAATCCTGCACTTCTGCAAGTTTCTCGACCTCGATGGGCGTATGGCTCACCACCTTTAAGAGCTTCTTGTGATCCCAAACGTCGTCCTCACGCGGCGCGATATTCAGGTCCCCAACAAGGATCGACTTTTCAGTTTTCGATTTGTGGAAATAGTCACGCATCTCCGCCAAGTAATCGAGCTTCTGCCCGAATTTCTCGTTCACCTTGCGGTCGGCGATATCGCCACCAGCGGGGACATAGAAATTGTGAACGGTCACACCATTCTCAAGGCGACCGGCGATATGACGTGCATGACCAAGAGCCGCAAAGTCTTCGGCACCGGCCTCAACCATCGGAATCTTCGAGAAGATCGCGACGCCGTTATAACCCTTTTGTCCCCGTGCGACCATGTGAGTATATCCAAGCGCCTCAAAGGCTGCGAAGGGGATTTTATCAACCGGCGACTTACATTCTTGCAGGCAAAGAACGTCTGGTGCGTCCTCGCGCATGAGGCGCGAAACCAAAGGCTCGCGAAGACGCACCGAGTTAATGTTCCAAGTGGCTAATGTGAATGCCATGCCAGCCTCCGAATTTGCTTTGGGACTTCATGCCCTTTCAGTGCCAGCAAAGCAATTCAAAGAGGTCGGGGGCAGATCAACTTCGATTTCAAAACCGTCTTCTCATCGGCCAATAAAAAAGCCCGGCCAAAATGGCCGGGCAAGTCCAACAGGGAGGAGATGGATTAACCCAACCATCGGGGGACTGACATCAAATCTACAACGGATTTTCGCTGAAAGATTTGAGATAGATCAAGCTACCAAACGATAGCCGCCCGCCTCGGTGACAAGAAGACGCGCATTTGACGGGTCGGGCTCGATCTTCTGGCGGAGCCGGTAAATGTGAGTCTCAAGCGTGTGCGTCGTCACACCAGCATTATAGCCCCACACCTCATGTAACAGCACATCCCGCGCCACCACTCCTTCGGTAGAGCGATAGAGAAACTTGAGAATGTTGGTCTCTTTTTCCGTCAGGCGAACCTTTTTCTCATCTTCGGTGAGCAAAATTTTCTGAGCAGGCATGAACGTATACGGCCCAAGCTGGAAAACTGCGTCTTCGGACTGTTCATGCGTCCGAAGCTGAGCACGCAGACGTGCCAGCAAAACAGGGAACTTGAACGGTTTCGTGACATAGTCATTCGCACCAGCGTCCAGTCCGAGAATCGTATCGCTATCGGTATCGTGACCGGTCAGCATCAGAATCGGACATTTAACGCCCTGCTTGCGCATCACGCGGCAAAGCTCGCGGCCATCCGTATCAGGAAGCCCTACATCCAAGATCACGAGGTCATAATGACCTTCTTTGATACGAACGAGTGCATCTGCACCTGAACTTGCTTCGAATACGTCAAAATCTTCTGTCATGACGAGCTGTTCACCAAGCGCTTCACGCAGATCGTCGTCGTCGTCCACCAAAAGAATTCGTTTCTGTTGAGCCATTTCAGCCTCCTTCACACTTACGGGAGCAGATGTGTATTGATACGCAAAAGAACAACATTTCCGTCACTGGTCTCACGTCGTCGTGTCGATTTGGCGCTAAATATTTCAATTCCGTCACCAAACGACTATGTCAGCGTAACACACAGAGGAATTTTCGAATGAGTTTCGGACCCGACATTACAGAGAAACTCGCACGTGCACGTGCGGATCTTCGTATGGGTGTGCCGATTGTCTTCGAAGAAGGTGCCCTCGTTTTCGCCTCAGAGACACTGGATGCAGCGCGGCTTGCTGACCTTAGAACATTGGGAAACGCTGACCTCGTCATCACGAGCTGGCGCGCCGAGACTCTAAAAGTTGCGGCTTATGACGGTGATCTGGCTCGAATCAAGTTGCCGCCCGACGTATCGTTGGCTTGGGTGCGCGGGATCGCTGATCCATCCGATGACATGCGGAATCCGCTCAAAGGACCACTCAAAGCAGAACGTGAAGGAAACTGTGCGCTTCATCGTGCCGCCATCCATCTTGCAAAAGCCGCGCGCCTACTTCCATCTGCGCTGGTTCTTCCCCTCAGCAATGCCAGTGAGTTCGCGCGATCTAACGATCTCACTATTTTAAGCGCCAGCGCCATTGAATTAGACCGTCTTTCCCCGATGGAGCCAATAATTGCGGCTCGACTTCCTCTCGAAGTCTCGGAAGCGGGACGACTGCACATCTTTCGCCCCGACGATGGTGCCGAAGAACATTACGCAATCGAGATCGGCAAACCCAGCCGTGACGTGCCCGTACTTTCGCGGCTCCACTCTGCATGTTTCACAGGCGATCTACTCGGCAGTCTGAAATGCGATTGCGGCCCACAGCTTCGCGGCGCTCTCGCTCAAATGAGTGAAGAAGGGAACGGCGTTCTTCTCTATCTTAATCAAGAAGGTCGCGGCATCGGGCTTGCAAACAAGATGCGCGCATACTCACTTCAGGAACAGGGTTTCGATACCGTAGAAGCCAATCATCGTCTTGGATTTGAGGATGACGAACGAGATTTCCGCATTGGAGCAGAGATTCTCCGTCGAATGGGGTTCTCTTCGGTTCGACTGCTGACCAATAATCCCGCGAAAGTCGCGCGTATGGAAGAATGCGGAATCAAAGTGACGGAGCGCGTGCCGCTTAAAGTGGGTGAGAACCGCCACAACCATCACTATCTTGCCACCAAAGCAAAAAAGAGCGGTCACATTCTATGACCGCAACCGCGCACGATCTTGTAGTGTCAAAGCGCGGCCTGCTCTTTCAGGGCAAATACTTTCCTTGCACAGTTGGACGCGGTGGAATCACCGACACCAAACGCGAAGGTGACGGAGCAACGCCGCGCGGCACTCATAACATCGTCGGAATGCTCTACCGTGCTGACCGCATGGCGCGTCCGACGAACTGGGCTCACCCGATTCACATCGGTGATTTGTGGTCAGATGATCAAAACCATTCGGACTATAATCATATGGTCCGAGCACCTTATAACTTTAGCCACGAAAACCTCAGACGCGCCGACCCGATGTATGATCTCATCTTGATCACGGATTGGAATTGGCCGAACGCCGAAAAGGGCAAGGGTTCAGCCATATTTATTCACCAGTGGCGCAGGCCAACCTTCCCGACGGCGGGATGTGTCGGCCTCAAACGCTCTGACCTTTGGAAAGTTGCCAAAGCAATCAGACCCGAAAGCAGACTAATCGTCCGTTAAGAATAGTCGCGTGCTCCAAAGATCGCCGATCCTACGCGAACATGCGTTGCGCCAAAGCTGATCGCCTTTTCAAAATCGTCGCTCATTCCCATCGATAGACCTTTGAGTCCGTTCCTTTCGGCAAGTTTGGCTAAAAGAGCAAAATGCATCGACGCCTCTTCTTCGACGGGCGGAATACACATCAGACCCTTGATCGGAAGATCAAGACCACGACACTCCTTAATAAAGGCATCGACATCTCGCGGCGCGATTCCGGCTTTTTGCTCCTCTAGTCCGGTATTCACCTGAACAAAGAGATCGGGGCAGGACCCAACTTCTTGCGCAATCCGCGCAATTGCCTCAGCGAGCTTCGGGCGATCTACGGAATGGATCACTTCGGCAAGCTGCATGGCCTGACGGACTTTGTTCGTTTGCAGCGGTCCGATGATGTGGAGCTCGATTCCCTCATAGCGCTCGCGGAAATCTGGCCATTTGCTTGCCGCCTCCTGCACGCGATTTTCACCAAAGACTCGCTGACCTTCCCGCAGGACTGCCTCTACACGCTCATTCGGCTGAACTTTCGAGACAGCGATCAGCTGTACCGAGCCCGGCTCACGGCCATATTCCTTTTCAGCAAGCGTGATGCGTTCTTTGATCTGAGCCAGTCCCATCAGAATACCTTTATTTATTGGTCGGAAGTCACCGTGCAAATAACCCGAGATACCCACTAAGTCACGCAAATGGGGGAATTTGTTGTGTGACCTTCGTGACACATATCCGGCGAAGTCGAAAAAAGCGTGGGCAATTTACTTGAGTGACGAGAGGTTTAGGCGCAAAGACACACTCAATGCTGGTTCAACTAGCATTCTTGGGAATGCAAACACGAGGGAAAAACCATGAAAAGCATCCTTCTCGCTACTGCCGCTTCGGTAGCTTTCGCTGGCGCCGCTGCTGCTGACGTAACCTTCACCGGTACTGCTGCTGTTTCTTACAACAACAACGCTGGCACCACCTCCTACAAGACTGAAGCTGACCTCAAGGCGTCGATGAGCGCAGAGCTCAACAACGGCCTCAAGGCAACCACTTCGGTGACCATCGCTGGTGACAACTTCGGCACCGCCACCACCCACGGTGCAATCGCTATCTCGAGCGACGTTGCTTCGCTGACCTTCGGCACGGGCCTCAACGGCGCTGCTTACACCGCAGTTTCCGACACCTACGGCGTTGGCCTCGGTAAAGAAGCAACCGCCGGTATCGTAGCTTCGTACAAGCTCGGCGACACCACCATCTATGCTTCGATGCCTGCTACTGCAGCAGCTGCTGGTGGCTCCATCAACTCCACAAACCTCGAACTCGCAGCTACCACCACCCTCCAGGGCTGGTCGATTGCTGGTGCCTATGCAAACGACACCAAGAAAATCGCTGTTAAAGTTTCGGGCGCTGTAGCTGGCGCAACCGTTTCGGGCGGCTTCTCGAACAACGGCAACAAGTGGGACATCAAAGCTTCATACCCGGTTGGCCCGGTTACCGTATCGGCAGCTTACGACGAAGCTAAAGTATACGTTCTCGGCGCTTCGTACTCGGCAGACGGTGTAACCGTTGCTGCTGAATACACCAAGGGCGGTGCATGGAAAGCTGACGCTTCCTACGCTTACGGCTCGGGCGTAAACCTCTTCGCTGGTATCGCTGACAAGGGCAAAGACCTCTACATCGGCGCAACCTACGACCTCGGTGGCGGTGCAACCCTCACCGGTTCGTACGGTAAGGACGCAGACAACTCGGCTGCTGACAAGATTGGTGCAAAAGAATACGCTCGCGGCGCGACTGTTAAGGTTTCCTTCGCGTTCTAATCGAACCTGAAGAACCAAAGTTTGAGCGGTCCCTCGGGGCCGCTCTTTCTTTTTTGTAGGCATTGCAAAGCCGATCCTGCCCCAAGAGACTTGTGAGCGTCTTTCGCCTTCGTTACACATTCCAAGACGAATAAGTTCCCAAGGGAACCAAACGGGGGTGACGAACTGATGGCTTTGACTGGATTGAGCCGCGCAGCCTTGACTGCTTGTTTACTTGTAGCACTCGGTGCCTGTGGCAATTTCAGTGGTGGAAGCAACCCGCTTGGCTCACTTCCAAGCATCGGCAGCATTGGTCTTGGAGGAGGCGCGTCGAACGATGCAACGCGTCAGGCCGCGCGCACCCGTGGGTCCGAAAATGTCGCTGTAAACCGCTATCTCTGGGCGGCATCGCTCGACGTCCTAAGCTTCCTACCGATTGAAAGTGTCGATCCCTTCACCGGCGTTATCGTATTCGGATATGGTCGCCCACCCGGCGGTGGTCGCGCCTATCGCGGCACTGTTCACATCTCTGATCCCGCACTTGACGCCCGTTCACTTAACGTTGCCCTAGCAACGAGCGGCGGTCCAGTGAGTAACGCGACCCAACACGCCGTCGAAGACGCAATTCTGGCCCGCGCGCGCCAGATCCGCATTGCCGACGGTAAGCTATAGAAACCGCCCGCATTCTGATTTAATACCGCGCCGGGCCCTGTGCCCGGCGTTTCCATGTCCCAAAGGACCCATCCATGTCCCGCTATTCCGCATCCGAAATCGAATCCAAATGGCAAACCGCCTGGGAAGAGGCCAATGTCTTCAAAGCGACCCGCGAAGGCGGCAAGCCCAAGTACTATGTGCTTGAGATGTTCCCCTACCCCTCGGGGCGTATCCACATGGGCCACGTGCGGAACTACACGATGGGTGACGTTGTCGCGCGTTACAAAATTTCGACCGGCCACAATGTGCTGCACCCAATGGGTTGGGATGCCTTCGGTATGCCCGCTGAAAACGCAGCAATGGCATCGGGCGGTCACCCCAAGGACTGGACCTACAAGAACATCGCCGACATGCGCGGCCAGATGAAGCCGCTCGGCCTTTCGATCGATTGGAGCCGCGAATTCGCAACCTGTGATCCTGAATATTATGGTCAGCAACAGGCGCTCTTTATTGACATGCTCGACAAAGGCCTCGTCTATCGCAAAAATGCGGTCGTGAACTGGGACCCCGTGGACATGACGGTTCTTGCGAACGAACAGGTCATCGACGGTTGCGGCTGGCGCTCCGGTGCGCCCGTCGAACGCCGCGAGTTGACCCAATGGTTCTTCAAGATCTCGGACATGGCCGATGATCTTCTGACCTCCATCGACAAACTCGACAATTGGCCGGCTAAGGTCAAACTCATGCAGGCCAACTGGATCGGCAAATCACGCGGTCTCCAGTTCGCTTTCGAACGCACCGATGGCGGCGACAAGATCGAAGTTTATACCACCCGCCCCGACACACTCATGGGTGCGTCCTTCGTCGGCATTTCGCCCGACCATCCCCTTGCCAAAGAACTCGAAGCCCAAAATCCCGAGATCGCTGCCTTTTGTGCCGAATGCCGCAAGGGTGGCACGACCGAAGAGGCTCTCGAAAAGGCCGAGAAAAAAGGCTTCGACACGGGTCTAAAGGTCAAGCATCCCTTCGATAGTTCGTGGGAGCTTCCGATCTATATCGCGAACTTCATCCTGATGGACTATGGCACGGGCGCGATCTTTGGCTGCCCTGCACACGACCAGCGCGACTTTGACTTCGCGACCAAGTACGGCCTTCCGATCAATGCAGTGTTCACCGCCGAAGGCGCTGAGAATGCAGAACTGACCGAAGCCTATGTGCCGCTCAAGTCCGAAAAAGTCCGCTACATCCGCGGTTTCGCCGGACCAGACGTTCAAACAGGAGAAGAAGGCGTAAACGCCGCCATCGACCACTGCGAATCCAACTCCATCGGCACGGGCGTGACCAAATTCCGTCTGCGTGACTGGGGTCTTTCACGTCAGCGCTACTGGGGTTGCCCGATTCCGGTTGTCCATTGTGACGATTGTGGCGTGGTGCCTGAAAAGAAAGAAAACCTTCCCGTTCAGCTTCCCGATGACGTCACCTTTGATGTGCCGGGCAACCCGCTTGACCGTCACCCCACGTGGCGCGATTGCGCTTGCCCGTCGTGCGGCAAGCCCGCCAAGCGTGAAACCGATACGATGGATACGTTTGTCGATTCTTCGTGGTATTACGCGCGCTTTACTGCGCCACGTGCCAACGCACCGACCGTGGCCGAAGATGCTGACTACTGGATGAACGTCGATCAATATATCGGCGGCATCGAGCACGCGATCCTTCACCTTCTGTACTCGCGCTTCTTCGCACGGGCGATGAATGTAACTGGCCACCTGCCCGACACAGCGCGCGAACCCTTTGACGCGCTCTTCACGCAAGGCATGGTGACACACGCGATCTATCAAACCCGCAACGCCGAAGGTCGCCCCGTCTATCACTATCCCGAGCAAATCGAGCTCCGCGAAGGCAAAGCCTATGTGATCGCGACAGGCGAAGAAGCCGAGATCATCCCGTCGGCCAAAATGTCCAAGTCCAAGAATAACGTCGTGGACCCGCTCAACATCATCTCTTCGTTTGGCGCTGATACCGCCCGTTGGTTCGTTCTCTCTGACTCGCCGCCCGAGCGTGACGTAGAATGGACTGCGGCCGGTGCGGAAGCGACAGCCAAGCACCTTGCTCGTGTATATCGCATCTGTGCCGAGATTGCGGAGCTTCCCGAAGGCACCAGCGACGGTGACAAAGAGCTTCTGAAAGCGACGCACAAAGCTATCTTTGATGTCACGCAAGGCGTTGAATCCTTTGGGTTCAATGCTGCAATCGCTAAGCTGTATGGTTTCACCAACGTCCTTTCGAAGTCGAATGCCGGTGGCACTGCCAAAAAAGAAGCCGCCAAAGTTCTCGCTCAACTTATGTCGCCAATGACACCGCACCTCTCCGAAGAGCTCTGGGCTCTTCTAGGCGGCGAAGGTCTCGTTACAGTCGCGGCCTGGCCCGTTGCGGACGACGCGATGCTTGTTGAGGACGAAGTCACGCTTCCGATCCAGATCAACGGCAAGCGCCGCGCGGAAATCAGCGTGCCCGCAGACATGCCCAAGGAAGAAGTTGAAAAACTCGCCCTCGCGCACGAAGCTGTCATCAAAGCACTTGATGGCGCAGCGCCCAAAAAGCTGATCGTTGTTCCGGGAAGGATCATTAACGTTGTCGTCTAACGCAATTCTCAGCCTGTCACGTCGGACCGCTCTTTTGGGGGCGTTCGCTCTGGTAGGCTGTGGATTTGCACCGGTCTACGGACCAAATGGCGGTGGCTCCAACATCCAAGGCCAAATTTCGTTCGCGCTTGGTGATGATCGGTTTGATTATCGCCTGCGGGAACAGTTGGAGCGGCGCCTTGGTCGTACTAAGGCTTCAAAGTTCACCCTCTCTGTATCGACCAATGTAATCGAAAGTCCCGTTGCCATCGCGACCGACAACACGGCGACTCGCATCAACCTTCCCGCAACAGCCCACTACGAACTCCAAGATTCCTCGGGACAGATCTTGACCCAAGGCACCGTGCAAACCTTCACGAGCTACTCAGCGACAGGCACGAGCATCGCAACACGCACCACTAAACAAGCGGCAGAAGACCGTCTTGCGGTCATGGTCGCTGACCTCGTTGTTGCTCGCATTCTCGCAGAAGCAGGGCAAATCTCGGAATGAAGCTCAATACGCGCGAAGCATCTGCTTATTTCAAAAAGCCTGACCCAAATCGAGCAGGAATTTTGATCTATGGTGCGGATGCGATGCGCGTTGCGACACGTCGAAAAGAAGTCATTACAGCCTTGGTTGGGCCGCAAGCCGAAGAGGAAATGCGCCTTTCGCGCTTGAATGGGGCAGAGCTTCGCAAAGATCCGGCGCAGCTTATCGATTCCATAAAAGCAAAGGGCTTTTTCCCCGGACCTCGCGCAACATTCGTAGAAGACGCGACAGACGGGCTTTCAGATCTATTCACCGCAGCGCTAAACGAATGGCAAATCGGCGACGCTCAGATCATTGTGACGGGCAACCAGCTCACAGCAAAATCCGCGCTTCGAAAAGTCTTTGAAAACCATCCAAACGTCTATGCCGTCGGTATCTATGACGATCCGCCTGGCCGTGACGAAATTGAAGCGGCCCTTGCAGCTGCAGGGCTCAAAGACATCGCGAGAGAGAGCATGGACGCACTCATTGCGCTTTCTCGATCACTCGATCCCGGTGATTTCCGCCAAACCGTTGAAAAGATTGGCATATATAAGCAAGGTGATCCGCTGCCACTTTCGGTTATGGACATCGAAGCGTGTGCCCCGCAATCCACCGAAGCCGACTTAGACGAAGTCCTTAATATCGTCGCTGACGGCAAAGCTCAGGATCTCGCGCCTATTCTGCGTCGGCTCTATGCCCAAGGCGTTCAGCCCGTTGGTCTTTGCATCGGCGCTCTACGTCATTTCCGCACCCTACACAGCGCGTCTTCTGATCCGGGCGGCCCCGCAGCTGGTGTAGGAAGGCTTCGTCCGCCAGTCTTTGGACCGCGTCGAGACGCAATCGTTCGCCAAGCAAGCACTTGGGGCCGAAGCAAACTCGAAACCGCGATCAGCGAGCTGATCAGCACCGATCTTCAACTGCGTTCAAGCACCAAAGCTCCACAAAGCGCTTTGATCGAACGTAGCCTTATTCGTCTCGCAATGATGGCGAGGCGGTAAGACAAATACGTCTAACAAGAGGACGATATCCACCTTTCGTTAACTTTTTCGGTGCATGATGTGTCTATGATAATATCGCATCGGTTCAAATTCGTCTTTTTCAGCAATCCGGAGACCGGCTCCGACGCGGTTTTCCGTGTTCTTTCGCCACTTGCTGAGGAACCCGTGGTGCCTTTCAACTCACAATCGCCGGAACGCCCATACTACATGTGCATGTCACCGTCCGAGGCTTCAGCTGCATTCCTTCAGAATAACCACAACCTCGCCGACTACGTCTGTATTTCCAGCATCGAAAACCCCTTTACACGCCTACCTCGGATCTATGATCGCATCTTGGATGAGGATAAATTCAAGTCACTAAGACGCCTCATCGGGCAGACACCGCCTACTTTTGACCAGTGGCTTGTAAAAAGTCAGACCCGAGGAAAAGGCGGCGGTGGCTCAATTCAAGAACGTTGGAGAAGGTTTGGCACTTGGACTTCGGCAAACTGGGGTGCGGGTTTTATAAAGCACTTCATTCGGCGCGAACACATAACCGAAGATCTCAACTATGTGATCTCCGAACTTCAGCTTCCGATCCCGATGCAGAAACCCTTGCCCAGCAATCTGACTAGTGCGCGAAAAATCAGTCGGAACGCAACCGAGATCATCTCCATTCGCTATCGCGATGACCTCAAGGCGTTTGACTATTGTCCCTCAAGCGCGAGCGATGCAGCCGCGTAATCGGCTGCTGCTTTACCCGCCATTCTACCCGTCGCAAAACACGCCGTAAGGAGATAGCCGCCCGTTGGAGCCTCCCAGTCCAACATTTCGCCAGCAAAGAACACACCTGCGCGAGTGCGTGACATAAGCTTTTCATCCACAGCATCAAATCTAATCCCGCCCGCAGTGGAAATTGCCTCTTCCATTGGGCGAGGTCCATTATGCTTAATCTCAAGTTTTTTGATCCGCGACGCGAGATCATCACCAAAGGGCCTCGCAAATTCGTTGAGCAAAGCCACTTTCACCGGATCAAGTTTTAGGACCTTACGCAGCGCACTCGAAAGACTGTCCTTACTTCGACGTGATGCAAGCCGCGTTGCGATTTCGCCCTCACTCAGATCGGGGAGCAGATCAAGCATCAGTGGCGCTCCTTCGCGCATGGCTCGCGAGACCGCATAGATACCACCGCCTTCGACACCCCGCGCAGAAATCACAAACTCTCCACGTGAGGCGACCTTGCCTGCGATCAGTTCGACCCCCTTAACAGGTGTGCCGAAGTGCTTTTCCATATGTTCGGACCAATCGACGAGAAACCCCATATTCGCGGGTTGAAACTCTGCCACTTCGTCTTTGAAGTGTGTGGCCCATTTCCCATCCGACCCCAGTCGCGACCAACTTGCGCCGCCCAGAGCCAACACTGTCACATCTGCGTCCAACGATTGAACCCCTTCGGGGGTATCAAATAGGGCGCTTTTTCCAGTCCATCCCGTCCAGCGCCAACGCCTCTGGAACGTCACCCCCAAGGTCTCAAGCTTCAAAAGCCACGCCCGCAGCATCGGTGAAGCCTTCATCACAGTTGGGAAAACGCGGCCGCTTGATCCAGCAAAGACTTCTTGTCCAAGTGACTGCGCAAACGCCATAACTTCATTTGGGCCATAGGCTTCTATGGCACTCCGCATAACCTCAGAAAGCGGACCATAGGCGTCTTGAAACGCGTTCATCGGTTCATCTTTGGTCAGATTCAGTCCCGACTTGCCCGCCATCAGGAACTTGCGCCCAAAGCTCGGCATTGCGTCTACAATGGTCACCCTGTGCCCGCGCTCTGCCAAGACGGTCGCAGCCATGAGACCCGCGGGGCCGCCTCCGATGACAAGAGCAAATGCCAAAGTAAGTGTCCTTCTTTTCGCAAACTCTGCCTAGGCAGCGTTCACCATCGCCTTGATTGCAGAAATATGGGAATGTTGTGCACTCAGCACTGCCTCTGCAATTTCTTCGACTGCACCGCTTAGATCATCGGTGAGACGATCAATAAAGCCCATAGCAAGCCCCTCGTCGGCGCTCACCTTGACGCCACCCATTAGGATCAACTTGGCACGAGCAGGACCAACAAGCTGCGTCAAACGCCTCACATCTGAAGGCTGCGGCAGAAAGCCAAGTTTCATGACCGGATAAAAGACCTTTGCTGAAGGGACGGAAATACGAAGATCAGAAGCCAGAGCCATTCCGCAAGCGCCGCCCGCGAGCGTCCCGTTCATGGCAGTGACGGTAAGGCACTCAAGACCGGCTATGGCAGAGGAAAGCTGTTCCCAAAGCGGGCTCGTGGCAAGGCCCGCGCGCGCCTCTTCAAGATCAGCACCTGCGCTAAAAACCTTGCCTTTGCCAGTAATGACCAAACACTTCGCGGCGCGGGCTTCATGAACGCGTGCGACCAGTTCACCAAGCATTTCGGATGTAAGCGAATTGGCTTTCTCGGGCCGATCGAGTGTGATCGTCCAAAGGTCGCCTGCTTTGTCAAAACCGATCATATGAGCCCAACTTTCTTTCTAATGTCTTCGTCTCTGAGCATGACATCCTGACCCAGAAAGTCGTCTGCTTCTGCCCCGCACATCCACACAAGCGTCCGTGCTGGCCACTCGGGGGGAATATGATCGCTCCACTCTAATTTCGACACTGGGCCAAGTCCCGATGCCTTGATGTCGCGCTGCATCTGCGTTGCGACGGTTCCTGGGGAAAGGCCGAGCGCTCGGATACCCTTTGAAGCGTACTCTCCATGCGCAGCTTTGGTCAGCATGAGTGCGCCAGCTTTCGAAGTGCAATAGGCCGACCATGCAGGATAAGCGTTGTACGCGGCACCCGAGGAAATTGTAATGATCGTACCGCCACCCTGCGCAATCATCACTGGGATCGCGGCGCGCATACCGTGGAAAACACCCTTGGTGTTTATGTCAATCGTCTGGCCGAAAGCCTCTGGATCAGCCTCGGCGAGAGGGGCCATCGGCGCAATTACACCAGCATTCCCTATAAAAACGTCAAGTCGGCCAAAGGCTTCCAAAGTTCGCATAACAGCATGTTCAACGTCGGGGTATTGCGCCACATCGCATTGAACCGCAATCGCATTCGATCCGATCTCGCTTCCAATCCGTTTGATCTCGGCAATGTTACGAGCCGCAAGAACAACCTTTGCGCCTTTCTTTGCAAATTCAAATGCCGCAGCTTCGCCGATCCCACGGCTTGCGCCTGTAATCAAAACAACTTTTTCGTGCATGTCTGTTGGTGTTTCCGCAATCAAATGTCATTTCCCCCTTACATGCTGGGATTTCTACATTACTTTTAGAAGCATGTCTTTACACGGCGCCACTCCTCGAAAATGCGCCGCCCGATTATTCGATACGAAAGGTTGCTTGATGTCTTACTCGAAAACCGCCCGCCTCACAGTTTGCTCAGCGGCACTTGCCCTAAGCGCCAATGCCGCCTTTGCCGACGTCAAAGCGAATGATGTATGGGAACAATGGCAAGACCAGTTCATGATGTATGGCGACGGTATCACGGTTGGTGAAGTGACAGAATCGGGCGACACATTAACGGTCACGAGCATTTCCATCGATGCAACTGACGACAAGGGCATCTCGACACTAAAAGGTGAGTTTGGCCCACTCATTTTGACAAGCCAGGATGATGGCACAGTCGACGTTGCAATGCCCTCGCTCCTTGAATTCAGTGTCGTGGAAAACGGTCACGCAGAGAGCACCGTAAACTTCATCGTCTCGATCACCGGCCAAAAAATGACCGCAAGCGGCATTCCTGGAGAAATTAATTACGATTTCGCTGCCGACAAATACGGCGTCACCCTCGGCCAACAGAAATTGTCAGACGAGGACGTCTCTGTCGCAGTCGATATGGCCATCAATAACGTCTCTGGGACCTATCTTCAAAAAGGCACCCAAACGATGGGCGTATCGACGACTTCGTCGATCGAAGCGGGTCTCCTGACCTATCTTGTTGGCTTTGAAGACATGGGAGAGCGCTTTGACCTCTCTGGTCAGATCACAGGTATTAGCATGACGTCTTCGAACGATCTGCCTGCCAACTATAACGCTTTATCCTCAGACTTTGGCCAACTCAAAGCCCTTCGCTCGTCGCTGGAACTGAACAGTCAGGCTGCTATCGCGCATGTGGATTTTGACTCCGCAGCGGATGGCGCGGGCCAAGTCACACTGACGAGCAATGGTGGTACCCTTGGTTTTGAACTGGCCGATGGCAGCTTCAGCTATGATGACCTCTACAACGATTTCAGCCTCCAGATTATAGCGCCTGAAATGCCGTTTCCGATTGCTGTAACCGCCGATCAGCTTGGCTTTGGCATCACAATGCCTCTCGCCCAGAGCGAGACTACACAGCCCTTTGGGCTCAGCACAGGCATAGTAGGCTTGAATGTTGACGAAACCATCTGGGCACTCCTCGACCCAACTTCCTCGCTTCCGCATGATCCAGTGACACTCAGCTATAACCTCGAAGGGACGGGACGCCTGCTTATCGATCTTGGGGACGAAGAGGCTATGAACGGCGCCTTCGATGCTGGTCAGTCTCCGTTTGAACTTCAGACGCTTTCACTCACCTCGTTCCTCTTTTCTGCCGTGGGTGCAGAGGTCAAGGCCGCAGGCGACTTCACCTTCGACAACAATGACCTCGTAACCTTTGACGGCTTCCCCGCTCCTGAGGGCCGCATCGACCTGCTTGCGATTGGCGTGAATGGTCTCTTGGACAAGGTCGCTGCAATGCCGCTTGGACTCTCAGAACAGATCATGGGCGCCCGAATGATGCTTGGCATGTTCACCACCGTCACCGGAGAAGACGAGCTAACCTCAACGATTGAAGTCCAGAAAACCGGTGCAATTTCGGTTAACGGACAGCGGATGCGCTAAACCTTTCACGCGAAAATAAAGGCCGAGGCTTGCAGCAAGCCTCGGCTCAGACTACCTCAGTGGCTGACAAAAGGATGCCACATGACCCAATCGCTTGCTGATCTGACCGCTCAAATCCTCGATGCAGCCCGCAAGGCAGGTGCGCAAAGCGCTGATGCCATCGCTGTCGACGGCACTTCGGTAAACATCGAAGTACGTGGCGGAGAACTCGAAAACGCTGAACGATCTGAAGGCATCGAAATCGGCCTACGGGTGCTGCTGGGTCAACAACAAGCCTGCGTTTCAACTTCTGACACCCGCCCTGAGGCGCTCGTTATGATGGCTGAACGCGCTGTTGCCATGGCCAAAGAAGCGCCCGTTGACCGCTTTGCGGGTCTCGCTGACCCAAGCCAGATCGCCAGAGACACAGATTGCGCGCGCCTAGAACTATTTGACGCGACAGAGGAACCCGACCCTTCGGTTCTTCAACAAGACGCCATTCGCGCAGAAGCCGCAGCCATGGAAGTGGCAGGTATTTCCCAAGTTCAGACCGCTTCGGCCGCCTATAGCCGCCGCCGGATCCACCTTGCCGCAACGAATGGCTTTGCTGGCGGATATGAGCGCACCGACAGAAGCATTGTCTGCACCGCGATTTCGGGCACTGGCTCTGCAATGGAACGTGACTACGACTATGATGCGCGCATTTTCCAAGCTGATCTGAAATCAGCCGAAGTGATTGGTCGCACCGCCGCCGAACGTGCGGTTGCCCGTCAAGGTGCACGCCGTCCCAAGACAGGGACGTATCCCGTTCTCTTTGACGAAAAGATTTCGTCCTCGCTAATCGGCCATCTTATCGCAGCCATAAACGGAAGCATGATTGCCCGTGGCTCCTCTTGGGCGCGCGACCTTTTGGGCAAGCAAGTTCTTCCTACCGAGCTTTCGCTCATCGAGGACCCGCACCGAGCCCGCACCTCAGGCTCGCGTCTCTTCGACTCCGAGGGCCTGCCAACCTCTCGCCGTGCGATCGTGGACAAGGGCGTGCTGACGGGCTGGACTCTTGATCTCGCAACGGCCCGTCAACTTGGCCTCGAGTCTACCGCAAACGCAGCGCGCGGCACTTCTGCGCCACCGTCCCCAAGCGCTGGAAATCTCGAACTCACCTTCGGCAACAAAACCCATGCGGATCTTCTCAAGGATATGGGCACAGGTCTTTTGGTAACCTCTATGATCGGTTCCACGATCAACCCAAACACTGGCGACTATTCTCGCGGAGCAACTGGCTTTTGGGTCGAAAACGGCGAAATTGCCTATCCCGTAAACGAAGTCACCATTGCATCAAATCTCAAAGACATGCTCCTCCGAATTGTTCCGGCGAACGATGGGGAACGTCACCTAAGCCGCGTTGTCCCTTCGCTCCTCGTTGACGGGATGATTTTGGCCGGTGACTGATCTCGACCTCATGATCCAAACAGTCACCACGGCAGGTGACATCGCGCTTCAGTATTTCACGCGCGACCCACAGGTGTGGCACAAGCCAGATGACGCCGGCCCCGTCACCGAGGCAGATCTCGCAGTCGACGCGCATCTGCGCGAGACTTTGACAACGGCGCGACCTGATTTTGGTTGGCTCTCCGAAGAAACCCAAGACAACTCAGAACGCCTTTCGACACTATCCCAATTCATCGCTGATCCCATCGACGGCACGCGTGCGTTCATTGAAGGTAACAAAGATTGGTCTATTTCGCTTGCGCTTGTCACCAAGGGTCAAGTCACAGGTGGCGTCGTATATCTTCCTGCACGCGACTACCTGTTCGCTGCGGTTAAAGGCAAAGGTGCGACGCTCAACGGCACGCCAATCAAGGTGAGCAAAACGAAAAGCTTTGACGACGCCGAAATCCTCGCGGCCCGACCAAACTTTGACCCACACCACTGGAAAGATCTCAAGACGCCAGTTGCCAAGCGGAACTTTAGGTCTTCGCTCGCCTACCGTCTCTGCCTCGTTGCAGAGGGCCGTTATGACGCCATGATGTCCTTCCGGACTACATGGGAATGGGACATCGCCGCAGGCGTTCTCATGGTCGAAGAAGCAGGCGGCCTAACGTCAGATCGGCTTGGCGGACCGCTCACGTTCAACAACGCGACACCCCAAAACAACGGCGTAATCGCGGCTTGTCCCGCTATACATGCGGCGATCAGGCATAGGCTGGCGTAAAATCTCGCTCATCTTCTGTGACTGCATCAACAATATCTTGCATGATGGTTTGATCCGCTGAATGGACGCGGTTCCAAGATGGAATAAAGGGCGTCTCCATCGGGTTCTCTAGGAACACATTTCCCGCAAGCATGATGTTGGAGGCAAAAAGCTCGATCGCACCTTCCTCAGCATGGCGGTCAACTTGCAAGCCATTCATCTTGGCGTCGTTGTAATAGGAATCAACGTGATCAAGCGCCATCCGATAATAAGTCGCCTTGATTGAACGGAAAATCTCGTCGTTCAAAACAGTGCCGTCGGCAGCCAGCTTGCGGTAAAGTGCTTTGCAAATATCAACGGACATCCGCGATAGGCCCGCGCTCGCATCCTCGGCAGATAGGTTTTGGTGCTTGTGGTCATATCGGTCTGAAATCTCGACCTGACAGACACTCCGTGGCGACAGGTTACGCCAAGCCTCGGACAAAAGACCGATCTCCAGACCCCAATCAGACGGAATGCGCATATCAGGAAGGATATTGGTTCGCATCGCGAATTCACCTGCTAGCGGGTAGCGAAAACTCGACAAGAAATCGAGATAATCTCGCGGCCCCAAAACATGCTTCATCGCCTGTAAAATCGGCGAAACCAATAGACGGCTGACCCTTCCATTAAGTTTGCCCTCGGCCACGCGCGGATAAAAACCTTTGGACATTTGATAAGGAAATCCAGGGTTCGCCACGGGGTAGACAAGACGCGTCAGCATATCAGCCGAATAAGTCACGACATCGCAGTCATGCACAGCAACGACCGAACTGTCTTGGCGGGCAAGCGTATACCCCAAGCAAAACCACACATTGCGCCCCTTGCCTGGTTCGGCAGGTGAAAGAGAGAGAGCCTCGAGACGACTATCAATCGCCCGCAAGCGCGGACCATCATTCCACAGAACCACATGGTCTTGCTTTAGGCGGCCAAAGAAATCACGCGCATAAATGTATTGCTCACGGCTTGCTCGATCCAAGCCGATGACAATCCTATGTAGGAAAGGCACTTTTTCAAGTTCATCCAAAATTCGTGGAAGAGCCGCTCCCTCGAGTTCTGAAAAAAGCGACGGAAGGATGAGCGTGATTTTCCTGCTCGAACCAAAGCTTTCGACCTCGCGCATCATGGCTTCGGTCGAATTGGTGCGCAAATCGTGAAAAGTTGCGATATTCCCCGTTTGATGAAAATCAGCCATGCGCTACCTCTTCGACTTCGGTTGTTAATTCAAGTTCGGCCAGAACGGCTGAATTCCAACCAGCTGGCCCTTCTTCTGTCGTGCGGATGATCTTGCCGTTTTCCTCGCCTGTCAGAGGCGGAATGGGCCTGCCTTGCTTATTCAAGACGATGATACCCAAGTCGGCCGCTTCGATCATTTCCACATCATTAGGCGCATCGCCTAGCGCGATTGATCGACCCCCAAATTCACGTTGAAGCTCTCTCAGTCGATCAGCCTTGTTTGCGCCAAATGAGATCGTCAAAAATCGCCCACCATAGCGCGCACTCAAACCCAAATGGCTAAGCGCAGCGACAAACGCCGTTTCTTGAGAAGGGCCGCCGACAAATATCCCAGGTTCGGAAAATTGACGTTGCATCGCGCGGGCAACCTGATCCGCAGCAAGACCCGTGTGCCTCTGTACCGCGTCGGGACCAAGATCCGCAAATCCACGAAACTCGGCTCTCAGTTCCGGATCAATGCGATCCATAAGCGAACGCAGTTCGCCATAACGCGAGCTCGTTTCGTCGTGGATAGATGTCAGGATTCCCGCACCATTTTCTACAATCGCGGGGCAATCATCAAACCCAAGCTCTGCACGCAGAGGCTCTATTTCAGCGGCGGTTTTGCTGCTGGCAAGAACCAAACGGGCGCCACGCTCTCTAAGAGCATCAAGTGCAGGCACCGCTTTTTCGTAAGAGTAGGCGTCGTGATCCAGAAGCGTTCCATCCAAATCGGTGAATACTGTCAGTTTGGCCACGTCATCCTCTTTTCTTTCTCATCTCATACAAAACACATCCAACAGCGGATTACTTTGCAGTTGCAGAAAGAACGCCTGAAACGCACCCAAGGTTCCGTTTGAATGCGCGATCTTTGGCCGAATTGCCCATTTTCAAGGCGTGCGCTCGACCCACGCCGACTTGACCGACACGGCCCATGCCTTACTAGAGTGCCCTAAGAACCAGAATTTTTCTCCGTTTTGGCACGGGTTGACGGGACCAAACTTCGCGATGACAAGATCACTTTCTTTGACGGCATATCTCGCTCTTCATCGGGGCAAGCCTTCTGCCGTTCCAGAATGGCGGCGTCGTCCAAATGCGCCTCTCGTTTGGATCAGGTGCGGTTCTCAGACAAGACGATCGGCAGCGGAAGCAATCGCGTCTTTACGCGAAATGGAAGACCTTGGCGTAGAGGTACTGATCACTGGTGCAGGGGACTCCCCCCTTTACTTTACCGCCGCAAACCCAGAAGCATCGCACCTCGAACAATTTCTAGATCACTGGAAACCGGATGCCGTCATTTGGCTTGGTGGAGAAAAACTAGACCCTGCCTCAGTTGTTGCGGTGCAATCGCGCGGCATAGCCAACTTTATCGTCGAAGCTTCAGGAACAGACCTGAACCAAACTATGGCGAAGTGGTATCCAGGCATGCCCCGCGCGCTCATGGCAAACGTGACCTATGCATTGTGCAGTGATGCCCAAGCGCAAAAGCGTCTCATCAAAGCCAAGATACCAGCCAACAATGTCGAAATCACAGGCACCATCGACGATGATCCTGAAGTGCTCGACTTCGACGAAGATCAATTTGCCGACATCAACCAAGCGATTGGGACACGGCAATCTTGGCTTGCTGCGCCTGTACGCCTTGCAGAAGTGTCTTTGCTGATCGAAGCGCACAAGCATGCCTGTCGGCGCGCGCATCGGCTGTTGCTCATCATCATACCCGCTCTTGCAGAGGATGCGGCCACAATCGCCGATGGATTTCGCGAACATGGCTTCGAAACGCTCCTTTCAAAGCACGGCTCAGAAATCACCGAAACGACCCGCGTGCTCGTGCACGATGGTGATGCCTCCAACCTTGGGCTTTGGTATCGGATCAGCCCGATCACATATGCTGCTGGCACTCTGATCGGTGGCAACCCCCAAGACCCCTTCGACATCGCCACACTCGGCTCTTCAATTATCCATGGTCCGATTGTCGGTGCTTTTTCGCATCGCTATTCGCGTCTTGATCAGGCAGGTGGCTGCCTCGTCATCAATGGCCCGAGTGATCTTGGAACTGCGGTCGAAACGCTCTTGTCACCGGATAGAACCGCTACAATCGCGATGGCCGCTTGGGATGTGACATCTGGCGGCGCAATTGCTACGACCCGCGTCGCAGCACTCATCAAAGACGAGCTGGAACGGAAAGGATACTGACCATGGCAGCTCCGCGCTTTTGGTATCAGCCCAAGGGGCTTCGCTCGGCTCTTCTTGCGCCGCTCGGTATGCTCTACGCATTTGGCACCGCTCGTCGGCTCAAGGGTCAATCATACCACGCCTCAGTCCCCGTGATCTGCATTGGAAACATCAACGTTGGCGGCACAGGGAAAACGCCGACGACCATCGCGCTTGCTCAGAAACTTATTGAGATGGGGCATCATCCGCACGTAGTCTCACGCGGCTACGGCGGCAAACTCCAAGGCCCAGTGCAGGTGATCGAGCGCGAACACAGCGCGGACGATGTCGGGGATGAACCCCTTCTTATCGCAGCCTTTACACCCACGTGGATAGCGAAAGACCGCGCCGCAGGTGTCAAAGCAGCCGAGGCAGCGGGAGCCGAAATCATATTACTCGACGACGGTTTTCAAAATCCCGCAGTTCACAAAGACATTTCCATCGTTGTCATTGACGCGAAACGCGGCTTTGGAAATGGGTCGGTTATGCCCGCGGGTCCGCTCCGCGAACCCATTGAAATCGGCCTCAAACGTGCTGACTTTGTCCTGACAATCGGCGATCAAGGCGCATTTGACCGCGTACTCCCTGTTCCTCGACTGCGCGGTATGCTCAAACCGCTCATGACTGGCATGCAGTGGCAAGGTATGCGCGTCCTCGCCTTTGCAGGAATTGGCGATCCATCCAAGTTCTTCGCCACCCTGCGGAGCCTTGGCGCTGAAGTGATCCGAGGCGAGGCGCTCGAAGATCACCAACCCCTAACCGAAGCGCTCATGACCCGCCTCGAACTTGAGGGAAAGACACGCATCGCTCAACTCGTCACCACCGAGAAAGACGCCGTTCGTCTTCCAGACAGTTTCCGCCCCAAGGTTCTAACTCTTCCCGTAAGGCTCGAGCTGGAAGACTGGGAGCCGCTGATTGCAAAGCTTTCCCCGCTTTTCAAAAAATAAAGGCCGCCCAAGCTGGACGGCCTCTAACGCTGATCTCGAACCTTTTAGCCCTCGAGCGCCTTGTCAAGAATATCGGCAAAGTCGTCATAGGTCATGTTCGAGTACTTCTTACCGTTGATCAAGAAGCTCGGGGTCGAAGTGATTTCGTCCATGGCCGAGTTCTCTTCGAACCACGACACAAGCGCCTGCGCCTTTTCGCCATCCTGCATACAAGCATCTAGGTCTTCATCGGTCAGTCCAGCGATTTTACCGATGTTGCGAAGATTGTCCGCGATCACGACCGGATCACCACCCGCAGTCCATTCACGCTGCTTTTCATAGATCATGTCGGCAATGCCGAAATAGCGCATCTCGCCACCACAACGGGCAATCATCGAAGCCCAAAGGCCGAAACGGTCAAAATATATCTCACGGTAAACGAACTTGATCTTGCCCGTGTCGATATAGTTTTTCTTGATCTCTTTAAATTGGTTCGCATGGAAGTTCGCACAGTGCGGACAGGTGAACGAAGCATATTCGATCACCTCGACTGTCGCATCAGGATTACCAAGCACCATGTCGGTAATCTGAGTGCCTTCACCCTGTTCGGCAGTTGCATCCTGTGCCAGAGCAGCGGTCCAGCCCAGCGAAGAAGTCACCAGAGCAGCCGTCGCGGTGGTCAAAAGAAATCGTCTATTCATACTTGCCTCTATCAAGGTTTGTGTTTGTTCAGAACATTTGCTGCCAGCGTCTCGAGTGCAAGTCGCAAATTCTCGTTACCCACACCATCGGCGACTTGACGCGCTTGTTCGATCACCTCGGGCGGAAGCGGTGGCTTTTCGGCTTTCTTCTTGTATTCAAAGGAAACTTGCCCTTCAGCAAAGCCAGTTGGGGCGGTCTGAGTGACCTTGATACGGCTAATCGCAGAGTAGCCGTAACACTGGTTCACTTTTTCGCGCACCTGCTCTTTTTGCATCTCAAGAATGGGAGCGTTGGCCCCCGTCGTCAAAAGTGTGAGCGTCGCGCCTATCCCGCCGCGTCCATAGGAGATGTTCACAGGCCGAGCGATCTCGGCGATATTCGCGCCTGCGATCTCTTCCCAGTGGGTCAAAAGACGCGACACAGCAAAGCCACGCGACTCGGACGCCGTACGGATTCGGGTCTGCATGTGCGTGATGACCCGAGAAAATCCACGAGTCGTGCTGCGTGAGCGTGGCTGTTTATCCATGATGCCCTATTGTAATGCTTGGCGGCACAAGCGCCAGTGAAACCCGCGACCGGAGTGAATAAACCTTGGTTAACATGAGCCATATCCTGCTCGAATGGTATGATCGCAATGCGCGGGTCATGCCTTGGCGCGTTGCTCCGGTCGACCGTGCAGCAGGCGTTGTGCCTGATCCCTATCGGGTCTGGATGTCCGAGGTGATGCTTCAGCAAACCACCGTCGCCGCTGTACGTGACTACTTCCGTCGTTTCACTGAACGCTGGCCTACCGTCACAAGTCTGGCAAACGCAGAGGATGCCGACGTCATGGCTGAATGGGCAGGCCTTGGGTATTACGCGCGCGCGCGCAACCTCCTCAAATGTGCGCGCCACGTGGTCGAGCACCACGGCGGCGTCTTCCCTGACACCCATGACGCACTTCTCACTCTCCCCGGTGTTGGCCCCTATACCGCAGCGGCGATTTCCTCGATTGCCTTCGATCTTCCTGAAACAGTTGTCGATGGGAACGTCGAGCGGGTCGTCTCGCGCCTCTACGACATCCACACACCGCTCCCGACGTCCAAGCCCGAGCTGACCACATTCGCCAAGGCCCTCACACCGCCAGAGCGCGCAGGCGATTATGCCCAAGCGATCATGGACCTCGGCGCGACCATCTGCACCCCCAAGTCGCCCGCCTGTGGTATCTGCCCTTGGCGAGATCGCTGCCTAGCCCGCGCGAACGGTACAGCGACCGACCTCCCCAAGAAAGTCGCCAAAAAGCCCAAACCGACCCGCGTCGGCATTGTCTATATCGCGCGCCGCGAGGATGGCGCTTGGCTCATGGAAACCCGCCCTGACAAAGGCCTTCTCGGCGGAATGCTCGCCTTTCCCACGACCGAATGGGGCGAGACGACCGACGACATTCCACCAGCAAGCGGCGAATGGACGGAATTAGAGACAGAGGCGCTCCATACCTTCACCCATTTTCACCTCCGCTTGCGCATCCATACCGCATGGATCGACGCAAACCCGACCCGCGGTCATTTTGTGAGCGCTGCTGAATTCAGCCCGTCCGCTTTGCCCACCGTCTTTCGCAAGGTCTTTGATCTCGCCCAAGAGACGATGCGTCACAATTGAACCCAAGCGAGTGTGACGCTAGGCTTGCCTCAACTCACGAGGCAGACCATGGCCAAGCTCAGCACTCTCCCCGCTGCCCTTCCCTTTTGGGCATCACTCCTTTTGGTCCCGTTACCCATCATCGCTGCGAACTTTGGTGGTTGGACCATTCTGCTCACGCCGCTGATTGGATGGCATACCTTCACGATAATCGACGCCCTGAGCAGCCACAACACAGACAACCCTGACCCAGAAACTCCAGCGGATCATCTCACTTGGTATCGCGCGATCACCCTGATTTGGCCCTTTGTCCAATTCGGGTTAATTTTCGGCATCATCGCGCATCTCTCCGCAACTGATCAACTATCCACCGGCGGTAAAATCGGCACGATGTTCGCGACGGGAGTCCTCACGGGAACCATCGGCATCGTTTACGCCCATGAACTCCTTCACCAGAAAAACAACTTGGAACGATGGCTTGGCGACATCCTCCTTGCCATGGCGCTCTATTCCCATTTCAGGTCCGAGCATCTCCTTGTGCACCATACCTATGTCGGAACGCCCCGCGATCCCGTAACCGCCCGCTATAACGAGAATTTTTACCGTTTCTTCCTGCGGGTTCTGATCCAATGCCCACCCTCTGCATGGCGTGCTGAGAAATCATTGCTCGCAAGGCGCAACCTCTCGGTTTGGAACCGCCGCAATCCTTTCTGGAGATATGCCGCTCTTCAACTTGCGATGCTTGGTCTCGCTTATCTGATCGGCGGTTGGGCTGGAGTCGGCCTCTTCGCGGTCCAGGCTTTTACCGGTGTCCTCGCTCTCGAGATCACCAACTACGTCGAACACTACGGTCTCACCCGCCGCCACCTTGGGAACGGTAAATACGAGCATGTGAAACCACACCACAGTTGGAACGCCTCCCATCGCGGTACCAACTGGCTCTTGATCAATCTTCAGCGCCACTCGGATCACCACTATAAACCCGACCGTCGCTTTCCGCTTTTGCAGACCTATGACGAAAGCGAGGCTCCGCAACTACCGCTTGGTTATCCACTTATGGGAATTGCGGCCCTGACACCCCCGCTATGGCGGCGCGTGATGAACCCCAAGGTTCGCACTTGGCGCAAGACCTATTACCCCGACATCACCGATTGGAGCCCCTACAAAACGGCGTCCAATCCAATGCCGCGTTAAAACGAAAAAGCCCCGCCGTGCGAAACGGCGGGGTAAGTTAGTGCTCTCCATTAGACACACCAAGAGACGCGTCGCGGGAGCACTCGGCGGTAACCGTATTAATTAATCTCGCATTTCCGCGCGGATTTGCTGGCGCAGCGTGTCGATCGAGACAAGCTGTCCGTCACGCTTAAAATGCCAATAGGTCCAGCCATTGCAGCTTGGAGCATTTTCGGCCTGAGCACCGACCTGATGGATCGACCCCTTGGCCTCTTTGCTGATCAATGTTCCGTCTGCACGCACTTTGGCGCTGTGACGACCATTGCCGCTCAAAAGCTCTTCGCCAGGGTTGAGCAATCCACGTTCGACCAGCAAACCGAAAGCAACACGCGGCTCAGCTCGCTTCGAGGTCGTGACCTCAAGTGAAGACTTATCGAATGGACGAATGTCCTCGATACGTTTTGCAGCAACCTTGCGGTATGCCCCTTCGCGTTCGATACCGATGAAACTACGTCCAAGTTTCTTAGCCACAGCACCCGTGGTGCCCGTGCCAAAAAACGGATCAAGCACAACATCACCAGGGTTGGTGGTGCCAACCAGAATACGATGGAGAAGCGCCTCCGGCTTTTGCGTCGGATGGGCCTTTTCGCCCTCGTCGTCCTTGAGCCGCTCGTGACCCGTGCAAATCGGCATGACCCAGTCGGACCGCATCTGCACACCTTCGTTCATCGCTTTGAGCGCTTCATAATTGAAGGTATATTTGCTGCTTTCCTGCTTGGACGCCCAAATGAGAGTCTCATGCGCATTGGTCAATCGCTTGCCACGGAAGTTGGGCATCGGGTTCGACTTGCGCCAGACCACATCATTGAGAATCCAGAACCCTTGGTTCTGAAGCTCAGCGCCCATGCGGAATACATTGTGATAGGAACCGATCACCCAGATCGCGCCATCGGGTTTGAGCAAGCGACGCGCCGCCTTAAGCCACTCACGCGTAAACTCGTCATAAACCGCAAAGGACGAGAATTGGTCCCAATGATCATCAACAGCATCAACTTTAGAGTTGTCAGGACGATGCAAATCGCCCTTGAGCTGAAGGTTATAGGGTGGGTCAGCGAATATAAGATCAACAGAGCCTTCAGGAAGGCTGTTCATAATCTCTATACAATCGCCGCCAATAATACTGTTCAGCGGAAGCGTTGCCGCCTCCGGTGCCGTGCTCTTGGTCGTCATATCTGCCTCATAACCGGCGAGTTATTCTCGCTCATTTGGTTGAGACAAAAATGCGTGACCAAGCGGTCTATGTCAAAAGCTTTATTGAATCAGGTGGTTACGATTTATTCTTGATACAAGATGTTGTGCACCGGCTTAAAAGATCGCCGATGATGTGGTGTAACCCCTATTTTTATGAGCGCATCGCGGTGTTGCTTACTCGGATAGCCCGCATTTTGCTCCCAACCATAGCCCGGAAACTGTTGCGCCAATCCCACCATTATTCTGTCGCGACACACTTTTGCCACAATTGAAGCAGCCGCAATGGAGAGCGAACGCGCATCACCTTTTACAACCGCTTCGGTAGATTGTGCGAATCCTCTCGGAATCAGGTTGCCGTCGATCAAAAGATGATCTGGAACGGACTTGAGCATTCCAACCGCCCGCTCCATCGCCAAATGCGAAGCCCGAAGAATATTGAGCTCATCGATCTCTTCGACCGAAGCATGCGCGATCCCCACATCGCACTGCGCTAGGATCAGGTCATAAAGCGCCTCGCGCTTCTTGGCGGACAGTTTCTTGCTGTCATTCAAACCCTCGGGGATTTTGTTGGGGTCCAGAACCACCGCCGCAGCGGTGACCGGCCCTGCGAGCGGTCCGCGCCCTACTTCATCAACACCTGCGATACAGGTAAAACCCCGCGCCGAGGCCGCAATTTCAAAACTCAAGTCTGGTGTATATTCGCTCATGCGCCGCTTTTAGCGCTCTGCGCTAAGCACCGCAAAGTGAGAAAGTGAGGGATGGCTTTCTGGACATGCGCCACCCCTCTCGGTTTTAGTGATGGGGTCACTGAAATCTTTAGCGACTAGAATGACGCGTGCGACCGACCCATTCTTCGACATACCCAAACTGACGCAGACAGTCGGGTGAGTAACCACGACGGTCACGGTATTCACCCTGCACGCGGATCGAGCACACCTCGGGGAGTCGGTCAGCGCGGGAATAATTTCGGTTCATACAGCGCTGACCATAGATTTCCGTTTCGCCATGACGGCCTGGAATCTGAATGCGGCACTGCGACGGGAGCGGTTCGACACGGTTTCCGCGCACGCGATCCGTGTTGCGCTCGCTCGGACGTGGCTCTCCAACAACTGGCGCTCCTTGGCGCGAGGTCGCATCAATCGCAGCGCCAATGATCACGACAGCCGCAAGACCGGCGATGAGTTTTCCCATATCATTGTTCTGTGCCGCAGAGGCAGAGTGCGGGATCGCAAGTGAAAGAGCGGTGATCCCAGCGGTCAGTGTCTTGAACATGTCTTGGTCCTTTCCAAATGGGCGCCGACCGGAATGCCCGACGCGATGGAAAGACGTTGCCGCCAACCCAAGTTGCCATTCAAAAACGTCGACTGGCTAATCGATAACAATACAGATTTAAGGATCGGTTATTGAATAACAGACAACTTTAACGGCATGCTGATTTCATCATGAAACACATAATGCCCCTCACACTTGTCTTGATTTGCGCAGGCTCCTTGGCGAACGCCACATGCTATGCAGATTACAAAGCCAAACAGGATGATCCTTTGCGTCTTCAGTATGGCGTTGCGCAAATCACCGGAGAGGATTGCTCGGTCGAACAGGCAGCCAACGAGCTTTCCCCCAAACTCGCTACGGACGGCTGGACGTTGCTAAACGTTCTGGGCGTTTTTGATGAATCAGGTCTAGAGGAAAGGAAAGAGAGTGCCGGAGACAACTACCTCCGCTATTGAGGCGCGTCAGACAGGCACCCGCGTGGTGACTTTTGGTATTTCGGCAATCGTTGCGATCCTTCTCGCAGCGGCCATTGCCCTTTTCCTCAATCTTCCCGACGCCAATGCGTTTAACGAGCGGGTCGAACAGCTCTTTGTAGCCAATAACGATCTCACCACTCAGGCCGAGCTGAAACTTCTCGAAATTCTCGCACAGTCAGGGACTGCCTTCTCCGATACTTTGTCGTCTTACCGGTTTGTTATTTTCGTTCTTCTGGTCTTTTCAACTGCGCTTCTCGTTGCCGCAGTCAGTTTCCTTGTGATGCTTGTGCTACTAAACCGCCGCATGGGTCAAATCGAGCGCAAAGGGATCGAGGTAAATTCGCTTTTGATCAGCCGAGATCAAAAAACCGTCTACCTGAATAACTTTGAATTCAAACTTACAGACGCTGCCATCGAAACACTCAGCGTCCTTGCCGAGGCTCGCATGGACGACGAAGTGTTGTCCGGCGCAGAAATCGAAGGGGTTATTTCGGGACGACATGCCTCGGACTGTGACGAAGCGGCAGGCGCCACGCGGATAAAACGTCTGCGCGATTCACTCGGCAATCAGATGATAAGCGAACTCTTGGTGAAAAATATCGCCCGCAAAGGCTATATGCTCGCCATCGATAAAGACGTCATTCGCATGGTTTGATTGGTGATCCCGACTGGATTCGAACCAGTAACCTGCCCCTTAGGAGGGGGCTGCTCTATCCAGTTGAGCCACGGGACCAGCCGCTTTCTAATTGCCTTTGTTTGCGCCCCGCGTCAACGCCCCGCACCAAGACACTTGGACTTCTGCAAAAACTATGGGTAACTAAGACGATTAAAAAGTTTCGGGACAATCAAAGTGAAGCAACCGACCAAGCGCCCGCTTACCCTTCGTGACGTTTCAGAGGCCTCTGGCGTAAGCGAAATGACCGTCAGCCGTGTTCTGAGGAACAAAGGCGATGTGAGTGAAGCAACCCGTAAAAAGGTTCAGGATGCAGCAAAGCGGCTTGGGTATGTTCCGAACAAAATCGCAGGTGCACTTGCCTCGCAGCGCGTGAACCTTGTTGCGGTCATCATCCCCTCGCTCGGTAACATGGTTTTCCCCGAAGTTCTGGCTGGTATCTCTGAAAAGCTGGCGAACACAGATCTACAGCCTGTTGTGGGCGTGACGGATTACCTTCCCGAAAACGAAGAAAAAGTGCTCTTCGAGATGCTGTCTTGGCGTCCTTCGGGCGTGATCATCGCAGGTCTTGAGCATTCCGAGGCCTCCCGCGCAATGCTCGAACAAGCGGGTTGCCCTGTGGTCGAGATCATGGACGTGGACGGCGAACCTGTGGATAGCGCGGTGGGCATCAGCCACCGCCGTGCAGGCCGCAAAATGGCTGAAGAGATCATTGCTCAGGGCTATAAGAAAATCGGCTTCCTCGGCACCAAAATGCCGCTCGACCACCGCGCCCGTAAGCGTTTCGAAGGTTTCACCCGTACGCTTGCCAAAGCAGGTATCGAGATCGTGGATCAAGAATTCTATCTCGGCGGTTCAGCCCTCGCGAAAGGGCGAGAGATGACCGAGAACATCCTGACCCGTAACCCCGACATCGACTTCCTCTACTATTCGAACGACATGATTGGCGCAGGTGGTCTGCTCTATCTGTTGGAAAAAGGGATCGACGTGCCGAACAAGATCGGCCTCGCAGGGTTTAACGGTGTCGAGCTTCTCGATGGCCTGCCACGTCAGCTTGCTACGATGGATGCCTGCCGCCGCGAGGTTGGTGAAAAGGCAGCTGAATTGATCATCTCGCGCCAGTCCGACCCAGAGGGCGAAGGCGCAACGATCGAGCTTACGCCCAAGCTTGAAGCCGGCGACACGCTCAAGCGTTCCTAACGGTCCACCGAACCCAATTCCTCGATCGCCCTGTTCACCGCAATTCGGAAAAGCCGTTGCGGTGGGCTCGGATCCTCGTCGGGCCGCGCCATGAGGCCCACAGGTCCGCGCGTCAAAGTGGTATCAATCGGGAGCCTGACGAGCCGCCCTTCGGCCAACTCATTGGCAACCACCCCCGCCGAGATGATCCAGACAGCGTCCGAGTTGCGCACGTGAACGCGACCAAACGCGCCAGAAACCGTCTCGATCTTACGCGGCAAGTCGCCCATGCCGTTCGCGATCAAGAACCGCTCGACCAGCGGCAAAATTGCAGACCCAGGCGACGGGTAAACCACGGGCCACTCTGCAATCCGCTCGAGCCTTGGGTCTTCTAAAATCGAATGACCGGGCCGAACGACTATTTCCACATGTTCGTTGTAGAGCTGAGTGAAACTTAGCTGCTGCATCGTCTCAGGCGCACCCAGACGTCCGATTACCAAATCAAGAGCGCCCTGACGCAATCTGTCGACGAGGTAAGCATGCGGCCCGTCCGAGACTCGGAGAACGACATCGGGGGCAACCTCTGCCATTTCGCGCACTACGACGGGCAACAGCCATGCCGCCACGCTGGGGAGAGCCCCCACGTTCAGGGTCTGCCCCCCCGTCGCGCCGACCTGACCCACACCGTCGATCCCCTGTTGAAGCGCCCCGACGCTCATCTCTGCGAACTGAAGGAACACGTCCCCCTCGCGCGTCAAAGTCACACCCGCACGACTACGCGTCAAAAGCTGTGCTCCCAAAATGTCCTCGAGCTCCTTCAAGGTCTTGGAAATCGCAGGTTGCGTCAGGAAGAGACGATCCGCCGCCCGCTTGAGGCTTCGTTGACGCGCAATCTCAACAAAGCACTGAACATGGCGAAATTTAATACGGCGATCGATCATTACTTGCTCTTTTTGGAAAGTATTAAGCAAATATCATCATTTTACTTTCCCTTTGCAATCATTGATCATCCCCTCAGCGAACAGGAGACCGATAATGACCACGCGATATGAAACAGGAATGAAAAAGCGCCGTCAGGTGCTCGGCGATGCTCACGTTGACCGTGCCGAAGCAAACAAGACTGACTTTGATACCGCGTTCCAGTCGCTCATTACCGAATCCGCTTGGGGCACCGTCTGGGCCAGCGACAAAATCACGATGCGCGAGCGTTCGATGATCACTCTCGCGCTCTTGGCTGCCACAGGAAGCTTCGAGGAAATCCCGATGCACATCCGAGCCACCGCAAACACAGGTGCGAGCAAGGATGACGTTTTGGAGGCGTTCCAGCACGTCGCCATTTACGCGGGCGTTCCAAAAGCCAATCATGCCATCAAGCTGGCCAAACAAACCTATGCCGAAATGGAACAGGGCTAAGGCCCGATCCAAAGGAGGAGACCACATGAGCCAAGGTTACTATCCCCGCGATCTGGACTGGCATCCGGACGCCTACACGCCGCAATACAAAACATCGATCCTGCGGTCGCCGCAAAAAGCGCGCATCGGGCTCGAAGGCACGATCACCGAGAACACAGGCCCCGTCTTTGGCCACAACATGCTTGGTGAGTTCGACAACAACCTGATCGTGAATTACGCAAAGCCCGGTGAGAGCGCTCAGGGCGAGCGGATCATGGTCCATGGGTATCTTCTCGACGAAGAAGCCCGCCCCGTGCGCGGCGCTCTGATCGAGTTCTGGCAGGCCAACGCAGGCGGTCGCTATCGCCACAAGAAGGACCAATATCTTGCCCCTCTCGACCCGAACTTCGGCGGCTGCGGCCGTACGGTGTCAGGCGACGATGGTTATTTTCAGTTCTTCACCATCAAACCGGGCCCTTACCCTTGGCCCAACGGCGTGAATGACTGGCGTCCCGCGCACATTCACTTCTCGGTGTTTGGTCAGGCTTTCGCCCAGCGCCTTATCACCCAGATGTATTTCGAAGGTGACCCGCATATCGCCATTTGCCCGATCGTGAACACGATCAAAGACCCCGATGCAATCGACCGCCTTACGGCGCGACTTGATATGCATAACACCCGCCCAATGGATATGCGTGCCTATCGTTGGGACATCGTGCTGCGCGGTAAACGCTCGGTTAAATTCGACAACCGTCTGGAGGGGAACTGATGCCCTACGCTCCTAAACTCAAAGAAAGCGCCTCACAGACCGCAGGCCCCTACGTCCACATCGGTTGCGTGCCGACCTTTGCAGGCCTCGAAGGAATGTACGGTGGCAACGACCTCGGTAAATCCATGATCAATGGCGCCGTAAAGGGCGAAAAGATCACCATCGAAGGCATCGTCTATGATGGCGGTGGCAACCCGCTCAAGGATGTCATGCTCGAGATTTGGCAGGCCGACGCAAGCGGTGTTTACAACTCGCCCGAGGACGGTCGCGCCTGTGATCCGAATTTCACAGGTTGGGGTCGCCAACCGGGCGACGGTGCGACAGGTGAATTCCGGTTCGAGACGATCAAACCCGGTGCAACACTCTTTCGCGATGGCAAAACGCTCCAAGCGCCGCACATCCACGTTTGGGTCGTAGCCCGCGGGATCAACCTTGGCCTGAACACGCGCCTTTATTTCGAAGACGAAGCCGAAGCAAATGCCAAGGACCCCGTCCTGACCCGCATCGAGGCTCAGAACCGCGTTCAAACCCTCATTGCCAAGAAGTCAGGAAGCACTTACCGCTTTGACATCTACCTTCAGGGTGACAACGAGACGGTTTTCTTTGATGTCTGATATTTCTGGCAAACCTTGCATACTGTGCTGTGCGATAACCGGCTCTTTGCCGACCAAAGCAAACAACCCCGCTGTGCCGATTTCGGTGAGCGAACAGGTTGAAAGCTCGCACCAAGCGGTCGAGGCAGGTGCTTCGATCATCCACGCGCATGTGCGCAACGATGACGAAACGCCCTCTTCCGATCCGGAAAAGTTTGCAAGGCTGCTAGAAGGTCTACGAAAGCACGTCCCCGAGGCTATCGTTCAGTTTTCGACTGGCGGTCGCTCGGGGGCGGGCAAAACCCGTGGTGGGATGCTGTCATTGCGTCCCGATATGGCCTCTCTTTCGGTCGGATCGAACAACTTCCCGACCCGCGTCTATGAGAACCCACCGGACCTAGTTGACTGGCTCGCCTCCGAGATGAAGACCTACGAAGTGATGCCAGAGGTCGAAGCCTTTGACCTGAGCCACATCCTTCAGGCCATCAAAATGCACAGCGAAGGCAGACTTTACGGCAAGCTTTATGTCCAGTTCGTCATGGGCGTCAAAAACGCGATGCCTGCCGACAAGGACGTGTTCGACTACTATGTCGAAACCATGAAACGTCGTGCGCCAGAGGCCGCTTGGTGCGCCGCAGGAATCGGCGCGACCCAGCTGATCGTCAACGAATGGGCTATCGCAGCTGGGGGCCACACCCGTGCAGGCCTTGAGGACAACGTGCGCCTTGACCGCGATACACTCGCACCATCGAACGCCGCGCTGATCAAGCGGGCCGCTGACCTATGCGAAAAATATGAACGCCCTGTTGCGACACCTGCTCAGGCCCGCGAGATTCTCGGACTTCGCCAAGCGCTCTGATCAATAAAACACACCGAAGAATCGCCCGCCCGCCGATGCCCTCGTGCGGGCGGTTTTCATTTGCGGATCCGATTCGCAGCAAACCCGCATAAACGCAGTGCTGGAAAACAAAAAAGGCGTCTCGAAAGACGCCTTTTTGAGGTAGTGGTGAGCCGTGCAGGATTCGAACCTGCGACCCACTGATTAAAAGTCAGTTGCTCTACCAACTGAGCTAACGGCCCACTGTGGGGCGGCTTCTAGAAATAGTTCGGGGAAGGGTCAACCCGTAAATCGCGTATCTGGAATAAATATTTTTCAGAGCGTATATGAACGCCATGCGGACAGACCAGAACACACCCCTGCCGTTCATGAAAATGCACGGCCTAGGTAACGACTTTGTCGTTATCGACGAGCGCGACACGGGACCTCTCGTGGACGCGGCTCTTGCGATTGCTATTGCCGACCGCCATCGCGGTGTCGGCTTTGATCAGCTGGCGACCATTTCAAATCGCGAGGGATCAGATTTCCACCTGACCTTCTGGAACTCCGACGGCAGCCAAAGCGCCGCTTGTGGCAACGCCACGCGCTGTATTGCCCGCTATGTCATGGACCAGAGCGGCAAGACCGAGCTGACCATCACGACCGACCGCGGGACGCTCTTTGCGCGCGACGCAGGCAACGGCCTCACTTCGGTGAACATGGGCCAGCCCCAGCTTCTCTGGCACGAGATTCCTCTCGCTCGCGAAATGGACACGCTCGAGCTTCCCATTGACGGCGCACCGACCGCAACGGGCATGGGCAATCCGCATTGCACCTTTTTCGTCGAGGACGCCGAATCCGTGGACATCTGCGCCTTTGGTCCGACGATCGAACATCACCCGCTCTACCCCCAACGCACCAATGTTCAGGTGGCAAGCCTTGTCGGCCCCGATCACCTTCGGATGCGCGTCTGGGAGCGCGGAGCGGGCTTGACCCTTGCATCTGGTTCCTCGTCTTGCGCGACCGCGGTCGCCGCCGCCCGTCGCGGCCTTACTGGACGTAAAGTGCGGATCGATCTGGATGGCGGCACGCTTCACGTTGACTGGCGCGAAGACGGCGTCTGGATGACTGGACCGACCGCCCACGTCTTTGACGGGATCTGGCGCGGATGAAACCACCTGTGTTCACCACCCTCGGCTGTCGTCTTAACGCCTATGAGACCGAAGCCATGAAAGACCTCGCCGCAAAGGCTGGGGTCGAGAATGCCGTGGTCGTGAACACCTGTGCAGTAACCTCCGAAGCCGTGCGCAAAGCCCGCCAAGAGATTCGTAAGCTCCGCCGCGACAACCCCGACGCCAAGATTATCGTCACAGGTTGTGCCGCACAGACCGAGCCCGAAACCTTTGCCTCCATGACCGAGGTCGATCTCGTCATCGGCAACACCGAAAAGATGAAGCCCGAGACTTGGGCCAACATGGCCCCCGATCTCATCGGCCAAACCGAAGCCGTGCAGGTCGACGACATCATGTCTGTCACCGAAACCGCTGGCCACCTCATCGACGGTTTTGGCACCCGTAGCCGCGCCTATGTGCAGGTCCAAAACGGCTGCGATCACCGCTGCACCTTCTGCATCATCCCCTATGGTCGCGGCAATTCTCGATCCGTCCCCGCTGGTGTTGTGGTGGACCAGATCAAACGCCTCGTGGACAAGGGCTTTAACGAGGTTGTCCTAACAGGCGTCGATCTCACCTCATGGGGCGCTGATCTTCCTGCCGCGCCCAAGCTTGGCGATCTAGTCATGCGCATCCTTAAGCTGGTGCCAGATTTGCCCCGCCTTCGGATTTCCTCCATCGATTCCATCGAAGTGGACGAAAACCTGATGCAGGCCATCGCGACCGAGTCGCGCCTCATGCCGCATTTGCATCTCTCGCTCCAGCACGGCGATAACATGATCCTCAAGCGGATGAAGCGTCGCCACCTGCGCGATGACGCCATCCGCTTCGCAGAAGAGGCAAAGCGCCTACGTCCAGATATGACTTTTGGGGCCGACATAATCGCGGGCTTCCCGACCGAGACCGAAGCCATGTTCGAGAACTCGCTCAAGCTTGTGACCGAGTGCGATCTGACGTGGCTCCACGTCTTCCCTTATTCCCCGCGTCCTGGAACCCCCGCTGCGCGCATGCCCCAAGTGAACGGCAAGGAAATCAAAGACCGCGCCGCGCGTCTGCGCGAAGTGGGTGACGCTCAGGTGCGCAGTCACCTGAATGCACAGATCGGCAAAACCCATCATATCTTGATGGAAAACGAGCACATGGGCCGCACCGAGCAATTCACCGAAGTGCTATTTGACGCGCCCCAGATCGAAAGCGCGATTGTCACCGCCAAGATCATTGGCGCGACTGAAACCCAGCTCAAGGCAGCCGCGCTCTGACAAGCTCCTTGCAACCGCGCAATTGGCCCGCATACTCGCACCGAACTCATTCGGAGGCCAAAAATGCAGCTCATCTCTTCGCCGATTTCACCCTTTGTCCGTAAAATCCGCACGCTGGTCCACGAGGCCGGCAAAACGGAGAGCGTCGAGGAAATCGTAGTTGCAACAACAGCCCTCGCGACCGATGCGCAGGCCAAGGCGGCAAATCCTTTGGGCAAAATTCCTGCGCTGATCCGCAATGACGGTCCGACGCTTTATGATAGCCGCGTGATCAGCCGCTATCTGAACGACATCTGGAACCTCAACCTCTATCCCCAGTCCCATCTCTACGAGACCCTCACGCTAGAAGCTACCGCTGACGGAATCATGGAATCATGCGTTCTCTGCGTCTACGAATCGCGCCTTCGCCCTGAAGAGATGCAATTCAAGCCTTGGACCGATGCGCAGCTTGCCAAGGCACTGAATGGCCTCGTCGCCATCGAAAGCCGCTGGATGAGCCACCTCAACGGACCGCTTGATATGGCACAGCTCGCTGTTTGTATTGCTATCGACTATCTCGAGTTCCGCATTCCCGATGCAGACTGGCGGAGCGCATGCCCGACCCTCTCTGCATGGCACACTGCCTTCAAAGAGCGTCCATCGCTCGTAGCAACGCGCCCCGTTTAATCAAGATACGTCCAAGTATCCGCACCGTCAAAATGCCGAACCCTTAGCCCCTCAAGGTCCTTTGGGTCGGCATTGCGCATATTCACGGCGACCTTGTCGGGATATTCAGCAGATCGGCTTTCCCAATGGGTAACGCAGCCGCAGGCGCGACACCGAACAAAGGCAAGCCCCTTGTCGCCCCAAAGATAGGCATCAAGCCCGCCCTCGGGCGCATTCATCTCAATCGTTGCAGTCGTGCCATAGGACCAAAGTGTGGCATAGCGTCTGCAAATAGAGCAATTGCAGGCCGTAACCGTCTCGGATGGCTCTTTGTGCGTGATTCTGACCGCTCCACAGTGACATTCGAGTTCAATCATCGCCTTAACTCCCCAGATATTCGGACATTATAGCACCCTGCGCCCGATTGTCCGCTGGACGTAAAGCCATTTGGTAGCTAAACAGCGCCCGAATGGTCAGCGGGAAACCGCTGGCTGTCCTATTCGTATGGGCTATTTTGGCCCGGAAAATTCGGAGATGCACCCCGTGTCACAAGCAGAAGAACACCAGGGCACCCGCCGCGACTTCATTTACTACGCCACCGCTGGTGCTGGCGCAGTAGTGACCGGCGCCGCTGTCTGGCCGCTCGTCAACCAGATGAACCCTTCCGCCGACGTTCAGGCTCTTGCCTCGATCCGCGTCGACGTGAGCAGTGTCGAACCCGGCACGCAGCTGACCGTGCTCTGGCAGGGCAAGCCGGTGTTCATCCGCGCCCGTACTGAGGACGAAATCGCAGCCGCTCGCGCCGTATCGGTCAGCGAACTGCCCGACCAAAACGCTGAAAACGCGAACGCCGTAGCTGGCGCTGACGCTTCGGACGAAAACCGCGCCCTGTCGGAAGACGGCGTATGGCTCGTTCAGATGGGCGTTTGCACCCACCTCGGTTGCGTTCCGCTCGGCGAGTCGGGCGACTTCGGTGGCTGGTATTGCCCGTGCCACGGTTCGCACTACGACACCGCTGGCCGTATCCGCAAAGGGCCCGCGCCGCGCAACCTTCCTGTTCCCGTCGCCGCATTCGTCGACGAAACGACGATCCAACTCGGTTAAGGAGAGCCTGAATGTCCGGTATTCCTCACGACCATTATGAACCGAAGACCAAAGGCGAAAAGTGGGTTCACTCGCGCCTTCCGATCATCGGTCTCATCTATGACACCCTGATGATCCCCACCCCCAAGAACCTTAACTGGATGTGGATCTGGGGCATCGTTCTGGCCTTCACCCTCGGCCTTCAAATCATCACGGGCGTTGTCCTTGTGATGCACTACACCCCGCACGTTGACATGGCGTTCGCTTCGATCGAACACATCATGCGCGACGTGAATGGCGGCCACATGATCCGCTACTTCCACATGAACGGCGCTTCGCTGTTCTTCGTGGCTGTTTACGCGCACATCTTCCGCGGCCTCTACTACGGTTCGTACAAGGCGCCCCGCGAAATCACCTGGATCGTCGGCATGCTGATGTATCTCGTGATGATGGGCACCGCGTTCATGGGCTACGTTCTTCCTTGGGGTCAGATGTCGTTCCACGGCACAGCGGTTATCACCGGCCTCTTCGGCGCAATCCCGTTCATCGGTGAATCGATCCAGACTTGGCTTCTCGGCGCTTCGGCTGTTGGTCAGCCCGCTCTGAACCGCTTCTTCTCGCTGCACTACCTCCTGCCGTTCATCCTTGCCGGCCTGACCATTGTGCACATCTGGGCATTCCACTCGACGGGCAACAACAACCCGACCGGTGTAGAAGTTCGCCGCACCTCGAAAGAAGACGCCAAGAAAGACACCCTGCCGTTCTGGCCCTACTTTGTGATCAAGGACCTCTTCGCTCTCGCAGTGATCCTCGTTGTCTTCGTTGCCATCGTCGGCTTCATGCCGAACTATCTTGGCCACCCCGACAACTACGTCAAAGCGAACGCGCTCGCGACTCCGGCTCACATTGTTCCGGAATGGTACTTCTTGCCGTTCTACGCGATCCTTCGTGCCTTCACCGCTGACGTCTGGGCTGTTCAGTTCGTAAACTGGATCTCCTTCGGCATCATCGACGCCAAGTTCTTCGGCGTTCTCGCGATGTTCGGTGCTATCGCTGTTATGGCTCTGGCTCCGTGGCTTGACACCTCTTCCGTTCGTTCGGGTCGTTTCCGCCCGATGTTCAAGTGGTGGTTCGCTCTTCTCGCAGTGGACTTCATGGTCCTCATGTGGGTTGGCGCTCAGTCCACGACCTTCCCCTATGACTGGATTTCGCTCATCGCTGCGACCTATTGGTTTGCTTACTTCCTCGTCATCCTCCCGCTTCTGGGTGTGATCGAGAAGCCGACCAAGGCTCCGGCAACGATCGAAGAAGACTTCAACGCCCATTACGGCAAATCGTCCGGCAATCCGGCCGAGTGAGAAAGGACAAGAAACTGATGTTCCGTAAACTCACCATCACCGCTGCTGTTGCTCTGGGCCTTTCGACCGGCGCGGCACTCGCTTCGGGCGGCGAATCCCACATCGAGGACTTCGCTTTCTCGTTCGAAGGTCCTTTCGGCAGCTACGACCAGAACCAGCTTCAGCGTGGTCTCAAAATCTACACCGAGGTTTGCTCGGCATGTCACGGCCTTCAGTTCGTTGCATTCCGCACCCTCGGTGACGAAGGCGGACCGCACTACTCCGAAGATCAGGTTCGTGCTTACGCGTCGAACTTCGAAGTATGGGACGCGTCCCTCGCTGATGGCGAAGGCGACTTCCGTGCAGCAACGCCTGCCGACAAGTTCCCGGGTTCCTCGCTTTCGAACGCTCCTGACCTTTCGCTCATGGCAAAGGCACGCGCTGGTTTCCACGGCCCCTACGGTCTTGGTCTGAACCAGCTCTTCAAGGGCATGGGTGGCGCAGAATATATCGCGTCGCTTATCCACGGCTATGAAGAAGCTCCTGCTTGTGCGCCTGAGGATTTCGACGGCTACTACAACACCGTATTTGCTGCTGGCGGCTACCCCGACGCATGTAAAGACGAGAACGGCAACCACCTCTATCCAGGTTCCTGGATCGCGATGGCTCCGCCGCTTTCGGGTGAAGACGTAGACTTCGACGACGGGCACTCGAACGAACTGCACCACGAAGTTCAAGACGTTGCTGCGTTCCTTATGTGGGCCGCAGAACCCAAGCTTGTTCAGCGCAAAGACGCTGGCCTGACTGGCGTGATCTTCCTCACTCTTTTGTCGGTCCTTCTCTACCTGACAAACAAGCGCCTCTGGGCACCGCACAAAAACGGTCGCAAAGAGGACTAAGTCCGAAATAGAAAGGCCCGCCAAATCGGCGGGCCTTTTCTTTTAGTGGCCGAGGTATTCTCTCAAAGCATCCGTCGGCACTTCGAACAACTGAGCCGTCGACACAGGCGGCGACGCCTCCCCCCGCATGACAACGACGACTTGATCCGCGACCCGTTTTGCGTCTTCTGGATCATGTGTCACCATCAGGATCGTGCGCCCAGCCAGCCTCTCTTTCACAAGATCAAGCATCTCACTCCGCAACGCGGGTCCAAGCGCTGAAAACGGCTCATCAAGCAGGACGACGTCCTTATCCTGCAAAAGCACCCGCGCAATCGCCACGCGGCTCTGCTGGCCGCCAGAAAGCTGCGACGGCTTGCGTCCGCCCATCCCTTCAAGGCCAACCGATGCGAGCACTTCGTCAACCCGCGCGGACTCCTCCGATGACAATCGCCCACTCGGTTTCAGCCCCAGAGCGGTGTTCTGCGCCACAGTTAAATGCGGGAACAAGTTCCCATCCTGAAAAAGCGATGCAATCGACCGTTCACTCGGAGCAAGACCCGTAACATCCCGCTCGCCGATGAAAATACGCCCCTGATTGACCTGATAGAACCCACCGATCAGAGAAAGAAGAGAGGATTTCCCAGCCCCCGACGGCCCAATAAGTGCTGTGATAACCCCCGACTGCACCGAAAAATCAGCAGTCAGCCGAAAGCTCCCCTGTTCGATCAGAACATTCTCAAGACGCAGCATCCGAACGTCCTCCACGATCAAAAATCCAAAACAGTGTAAGGCTCAGGATCAAAAGGAGCAAAGCAGCCCCCGCCGATTGCCCCGTGCGATACGACCCCATGAGCTGATACATCACAAGCGGGAGCGTCGCCTGACCATCGGTCGCAAACAAGGCTATGACCCCAAGATCGCCCATCGAAAGAGCCGCCGTCAAACCTGCGGCAAACCCCAAGGGCCGTTTGATCCGCGGCATCACCACAAGCCGCATTCGCGTCCAACCGCGCAGCCCAAGTGAATCTGCGAGGCGGCCATAATCGGCCTCGACCTGTGCCACTGCGGGCTGCACCAGGCGGAGCACAAAGGGCAAGCTCATCACAGCATTCAGAAGAGCCGTCACGACAAGCGCAATCTTCGGGGGGCTGACAAACGGCTGCACGATGAGGAACAACCCCGTTCCAAGCACCAACGACGAAGCTGCGAGTGGCAAAGCCCCGACGAGCGACATCGACACGCCACCTCTGATCGACATGGCAAGCGCAATACCGATGGCCAATGCCGTGGACACCAACGCCACCACAACCGACCGAATTGCGGCCTCTAAGACCAAAGACGGAAGATCAAACAGGGCTGGCAAACCGCGCAAAACCACCATGCCCAGCGGTAAGATCAGGAACAAGAACGCCAGCGCCATAGCAACAAAGTCCACCGCCGCGTTCCCCCTGTCCCAGCGTTGCACAACGCGGTCCATTCCTGCGCCCAGCGCGCGCGTTCCTGCAACGCGCGACGCAAGCACCGCCGCCACAGCGCAAAGCCCGAATTGGATCACCGACAACACCGCTGCCTTGCCAAGATCGAAATCAAAGCGAACAGCCTGATAGATAGCGAGCTCAACCGTCGTCGCCCTCGGCCCGCCGCCAAGCGTCAGAGCAACCGCAAAGGACGTCAAACACATGACAAAGATGACCACGAATGTGCCGGGAACAACCGCTCGCAACATAGGAAGCTCAAGGAGCCGCCAAACGGATGCATCAAGGCTCGCCACAAGCCGAAACCGCTCGGCAGGAATATCAATCCAACCCTGAAGTATAAAGCGCACCGCCAGCGGCAGATTGAAGAACACATGGGCAAGGATCACACCCCAGAACCCATAGATCGACACTTTGGCAAACCCAAAAAGAGCCAGAACTTCGTTCAAAATCCCGTTTCTGCCGAAAACTGCAAGGATGCCGAGTACAGCAACAATAACAGGAAGAATAAAGGGCGCCCCAAGGAGAGTTATCAAAAATCCCCGCCCGCGAAACTGACGACGGGCCAATGCCCTCGCTACAGGTATCGCTAGCACGACGCTCAAGAACGCCGAGACCAGCGCTTGGGTAATCGTAAACCGAATGGCCAGATAATCAGCCGTCGCGAGCGGGTTTGTGCCGTTCGCCCTAAGGCCAACGGCGACAAGCGTGCCCACCACGATGAACAGCACGAGCGCAGCAACCACCGCGCCCGGCCATCGTGGAAGGCTTACTGAGCGAGCGCGGCGCGCCACTCTTCAATCGCTGCATCAGCAGCCGCTGCGGCGTCCGCTGGATCAAGCAAAAGCGCATTTGCCGGAGCGATGAGCGTCTCAAACCCCTCGGGAAGACCGCCCTCGGGAAGGACCGCAGGATACATCCAGTTCGTCGTGGGGATGATCGACTGGAATGCCTCCGTTACCATGAAAGCAAGGAACGCATCGGCAAGCTCTGGCTGGTCTGTGCCCGCAACCTTGGCTGCGACTTCGACCTGCATATAGTGACCTTCTTCAAAGGCCCAAGCAACCTTGGACGCGTCTTCCTCGGCAATCAGGTGATAGGCTGGCGAAGTGGTGTAGGAAAGCACTGCATCGGCTTCACCCTCAAGGAATAGGCCATAGGCCTCGGACCAGCCAGGCGTCACAGTGACAATGTTATCGGCCAGATCGGCCCAAAGCGCGCTGGCTTCATCGCCATAAGCCGCCTTGACCCACATCACGAGCCCCAAACCAGGGGTCGACGAACGCGGGTCCTGAATGACGATCTTCAGATCGCTATCGGCCAGAGCACGAAGCGAGGCAGGAGCCACAGTTTCAGCCCCAGAAACGAAAGCAAAATAGCCCCAGTCGAAGGGAACGAAGGTGCTATCGGTCCATTCAACAGGAAGATCATAAGTGGCTTGAACGCTAGACTGAGCAAAAAGCCCGCTCTCAGCCGCATCTCCCATCAGGCTGTTATCAAGCCCAAGAACGATATCCGCGTCGGTGCCCGTACCTTCGAGCTTGATCCGAGAGAGAAGCGCCGCGCCATCGCCGGCAGCGACAAATTCGAGATCACAAGCACAGGTCGCCTCGAACGCAGCCTCTACCGCAGGACCGGGGCCCCACTCGGTGTTGAAGCTGTCATAGGTGTAAACGGTGAGCACAGGGGTCTCAGCCATAGCGCCAGTGGCAACAAGGCAAAGTCCCGCGACATGGCTTAGATGTTTGGTCTTCATTTGGTCATCCTTTTTCATGCGCCGGACGGATGGGGGCATTGGGGATGATCCCGTTACCTTCCCTCCGCCGGTTTTAACCGGTTCAGGTTCAACGGGTCCGCTTTCGCATCTCAGCCCTGACCGAAATCAGAGCACCCCGAGGTAGGGCGGAACATAGCTGCAATATTCCAATGCGCAAGTGACAAGATTTTTGACCAAGAACCTTGGCCTAAGCACGCATGCACGATAATGGGGAAACAAAGGAGATCGCCATGTCGCTCAACACGTTCGGACACATCTATCGCACCACCACTTGGGGAGAGAGCCACGGCCCCGCCCTTGGCGCTGTTGTCGACGGCTGCCCTCCGGGTGTGGCGCTTGATCCTGCGATGATCCAACAGTGGCTCGACAAGCGCAAACCGGGTCAGAACAAAAACACGACCCAGCGCAACGAACCCGACGAAGTGGAAATCCTTTCGGGCGTCTTCGAGGGCAAAACCACAGGCACCTCGATCAGCCTTTTGATCCGCAACACCGACCAGCGCTCCAAGGATTACGGCGACATCGCCCAGACCTTCCGCCCTGGTCATGCCGACATCACCTATCACCAGAAATACGGCTTCCGTGACTATCGTGGCGGCGGTCGCTCCTCGGCCCGTGAAACGGCGGCCCGCGTGGCCTCTGGCGGTGTGGCCCGCGAAGTGCTCAAAAGCCTCGTGCCGAACCTCGAAATCAAAGGCTACATGGTCCAAATGGGTCCGCGCCTCATTGACCGCGACCGCTTTGATTGGGCCCAGATCGACCAGAACGACTTTTGGTGCCCCGATGCCGAAACGGCCAAGCTTTGGGAAGACGACCTCGATTTCCTCCGCCGCAAGGACCACAATTCGGTCGGCGCCGTGATCGAAGTCGTCGCCCGCGGCGTTCCCGCTGGTATCGGTGCTCCGATCTACGGCAAGCTCGACACCGACCTTGCCGCCGCGATGATGTCAATCAACGCCGTCAAAGGCGTCGAAATCGGTGAAGGCATGGCCGCAGCAGCCCTCACAGGCCGCGACAACGCCGACGAGATTTTCATGGGCCCCAACGGTCCCGAATACAGCTCGAACCACGCTGGCGGTATTCTAGGCGGCATCTCGACAGGTCAGGACGTTGTGGTCCGTTTCGCGGTTAAACCGACCTCGTCAATTCTCAGCCCTCGCGCCTCGATCCGCATCGACGGCACCCCGACCGAGGTTGTGACCAAGGGCCGTCATGACCCCTGCGTCGGCATCCGCGCTGTTCCAGTTGGCGAAGCGATGATGGCCTGCGTGATCCTCGACCACATCCTTCTCGATCGCGCCCAAACAGGCGGTGTGCGCGGGATCATCGGCTAAATGTTCGAGATCATCGGGATCACCTTTCCGGTCTTTGGCCTCATCGCCTTGGGCTACGCCGTCGTCTGGAAGGGCCTCTTCTCCCAAGATGATCTCAAGGTCTTCGGCAAATACGTTCTGAACATCGCACTCCCCGCGCTCCTCTTCTCTGCGCTCGCCCGCAACCCAATCTCCGAGGTGTTCCAACCCGAATACATCGCGATCTATGGTATCGCGTCGCTCGGCTCGATGGGCCTGAGCTACCTTTGGTTCACGCTACGTCCCACAGGCCCCGCGCGCCGCGCCATCGCGGTCATGGGCGCGGGCTGTCCGAACTCTGGCTACCTCGGCCTGCCGATCCTCATGCTCGCCTTCCCAAGTGTCGCAGCAAGCGCGATCTCCATGAACCTGATCGTGGAAAACCTTGTGATGGTGCCGCTCTCACTCATCCTTCTCGACCTCTCGC
>CAYWUN010000005.1:0-67908 GCA_964461315.1 uncultured Aestuarium sp. | reverse complement strand
AAGTAGCTCGTCGAGCGACTTTTTGGCGTCGCCATAGAACATGCGGGTGTTCTCTTTGTAGAAGAGCGGGTTTTCGATGCCCGAATAGCCGGTTCCCTGACCACGCTTGGACACGAACACCTGCTTGGCCTTCCAGCACTCGAGAACCGGCATGCCAGCGATCGGCGAGTTCGGGTCTTCTTGTGCGGCGGGGTTCACGATGTCGTTCGAGCCAATCACGATTGCAACGTCGGTCTCGGGGAAGTCCTCGTTGATTTCGTCCATTTCGAGAACGATGTCATAGGGAACCTTGGCTTCTGCCAAAAGCACGTTCATGTGGCCCGGCAGACGACCCGCAACAGGGTGGATCGCGAAGCGGACGTTCTTGCCCTTGGCGCGAAGACGCTTGGTCAGTTCGGAAACCGACTGCTGAGCCTGCGCAACGGCCATACCGTAACCTGGAATGATGATGATGTTGTCAGCATCTTCCAGAGCAGCTGCTACACCGTCAGAGTCGATTGCAACCTGTTCACCTTCGACTTCCATCGCAGGACCAGTGGTGCCCCCAAAGCCACCGAGGATCACCGAGATGAACGAACGGTTCATTGCCTTACACATGATGTAGGACAGGATCGCACCCGAAGAACCAACCAGCGCACCAACAACGATCAGAAGGTCGTTGCCGAGCGAGAAACCGATCGCAGCAGCAGCCCAACCCGAATAGGAGTTCAGCATCGAAACCACGACGGGCATGTCGGCGCCGCCGATACCCATAATGAGGTGGTAGCCGATGAACAGAGCCATCAGAGTCATGATTGCGAGCGGCAGAAGGCTACCCGACTGGAAGTACCACACAAGGCAGAGCACCGAGATGATTGCGGCGCTTGCGTTCAGGAAGTGGCCACCGGGAAGCTTCTCAGCCTTGGAGGTCACTTTGCCTGCGAGCTTGCCATAGGCGATAACCGAACCAGTAAAGGTCACGGCACCAATGAAGATACCGAGGAACAGCTCGACACGAAGGATGTTCTGCTCAACCGGGGTCTTGTGATTCAAGAGTTCAGCAAAAGCACCAAGGTGCATCTCGTGGAACATTTCAGCGCGCATCGACTCTTTGAGAGTTGGCGAGATCGAAGCGGCTGCTTCAAGGACGTTGCCAAGTTCGAAGTGAGCGATAAAGCCAACGAACACCGCAGCAAGACCAACAAGCGAGTGCATTGCAGCAACAAGCTGCGGCATCTCGGTCATCTGGACCTTCTTAGCAACATAGGTGCCGATGATGCCGCCACCAATGATCAGAAGGACCGACAGAAGCCAAAGCCCCTTGCCCGGACCGACGAGCGTTGCAGCAACGGCCAGAGCCATGCCGACGATGCCATACCAAACAGCGCGCTTTGCGCTTTCCTGACCCGACAGACCGCCGAGCGACAGGATGAAGAGGACAGCTGCGACCACATAGGCCGCGGTAGTGAATCCGAATTCCATGATCCCCTACTCCTTACGACTTTTGGAACATCGCAAGCATGCGACGCGTAACAAGGAAACCGCCGAAGATGTTGATACCGGCCATAAAGACGGACAACGCGGCGAGAATGATAACGAGGAACGAGCCCGACCCGATCTGCATCAAAGCACCAAGAATGATGATCGACGAGATTGCGTTGGTCACAGCCATCAGCGGAGTGTGCAGCGAGTGCGACACGTTCCAGATCACTTGGAAGCCGATGAAGACCGAGAGCACGAACACGATGAAGTGCTGCATGAAGGATGCGGGCGCATAAAGACCCGCAAGAAGCATCAACGCACCGCCAACACCGAGCAGGATAACCTGTTGCTTGGTCTGGGCTTTGAACGCAGCAGCTTCAGCAGCCTTTTTCTCCTCGGGAGTAAGCTCTTTGGGCTTTTCCTTGGATTTGGCAGCAATCGCAGCAACCTTGAGCGGCGGCGGCGGGAAGGTGACCGCGCCATTGTGCGCCACAGTGGACGAACGGATCACGTCGTCTTCCATATTGTGGTTAACCACACCGTCCTTTTCAGGGGTGAGGTCAGACATCATGTGACGAATGTTGGTCGAATAAAGCGTCGAGGCCTGTGCGGCCATACGTGACGGGAAGTCGGTGTAGCCGATGATCACGACGCCATTATCGGTAACGATACGCTCGTCCGCTTTGGTCAGCTTGCAGTTGCCGCCCTTTTCCGCTGCGAGGTCAACAATGACCGAACCCGGTTTCATGGCTTGAACCATGTCTTCGGTCCAAAGCTCGGGCGCCTCGCGGTTCGGGATCAGCGCGGTGGTGATCACGATATCGACCTCGGGAGCAAGCTCGCGGAACTTCTTGAGCTGCGCTTCGCGGAACTCAGGCGACGAAACGGATGCATATCCGCCCGTTGCTGCGCCGTCCTGCTGTTCCTCTTCGAAATCGAGGTAAACGAACTCAGCGCCCATCGATTCAACCTGCTCGGCCACTTCGGGACGAACGTCGAATGCATAGGTGATCGCGCCGAGCGAGGTTGCAGTACCAATAGCTGCAAGACCAGCAACACCAGCGCCCACAACGAGAACTTTCGCAGGTGGAACCTTACCAGCAGCAGTCACCTGACCGGTGAAGAAGCGGCCAAAGTTGTTACCTGCTTCGATGACAGCGCGGTAGCCCGCGATATTCGCCATCGAGGACAGAGCGTCCATCTTCTGAGCGCGGGAAATACGTGGGACCATTTCCATAGCGATGACGCTCGCGCCCTTTTCGGCAGCGGCTTTCATCAGGTCTTCGTTTGCACCCGGGTTGAAGAACGAAATCAAAAGTTGGCCTTCACGGAGCTTTTTGACTTCGGCATCAGTGGGGACGCGCACTTTGGCGACGACGTCAGCGGCTTTGAACAATGCAGCCGCAGTCTTTACGACTTCGACACCTGCTTCTTGATACATTGCGTCCGAGAAGCCAGCGTTCGCGCCAGCACCAGTCTCAATGACACACTCATATCCAAGCTTCTGCAAATCCCGCGCAGAGGCGGGAGTCATCGCCACGCGGTTTTCACCGGCGATAATCTCTCTAGGTGCACCGATTTTCACGGACTGTCCCCCTTGTTGTTCGACTTCGAGACCGAATTACCCAAAGCAATTTTATTTCACAAGCAACCATTGCGGGTTTACGCAAGTTATAGCGCTAACGTCGCGCTGCAGCGACGATTAAGCACACCTTTACACCCACCGACGCGTTTTCTGGCAATATCGCGCAAAATCCGCGTGAAACTTTCTTCTAAGACGGTTTTCTTCCGGAATTATAAAGCGGCGCTCCAGCACCCACAAAAAGACCGGCACAAACAAAAGCGCTATAGGCACGTCGAACCAAAGAACAACGCCCGCAAAAATTAGGACATCGCCAACATAAATTGGGTTTCGGCTGCGCGAGAAGATACCAGATTGGACTAACTTTTGCGCGTCACGGTGCGGCATAACCGTCGTCTTTTGACGCTGCATTTCATAGACAGCGAGAAGCATCAGAACGATCCCGCCACCAATCAACAATCCCGCCAAAAGCTGCGTGATTGGGTGATTCAAACTGAGGCCCCAAGGATCATATTTATCAATGGTATAAGCCAAACCTATAAAGCCAATCAGCCAAACTGGGGGAATATCGATCCACTTCATGAAAAGGTTCCTTCCAACTACATACATACATGGTCAATGCGTTTCCCCGTCCTGATCTAGACAGGCTCAAAACACGGACTAAGCTGCACTCCAAATCAGGAGACTACAATGAAGATTTTCGAAGCGCGCAAAGAGATGTTTCACCTCCCACAAGGGATGATCTATCTCGATGGAAACTCATTGGGCCCTTTGCCAAAGAATGCCGCGTTCTGCATGGAGCGAACAATGCAGAGCGAATGGGGCGAGATGCTTATCACCGCTTGGAATCGTGCGGGCTGGATGGATAAACCGACAGAGCTTGGCGATCGGATAGGGCGTCTGATCGGGGCTGAACAAAAACATGTTGTTGTTGGCGACACCCTCTCTATCAAAGTCTATCAAGCGCTCGCCTCAGCTCTCGAAATGCGACCAGATCGCAAAGTGATCTTGACCGACAGCGGGAATTTTCCGTCTGATATTTACATAGCAAAAGGGCTCATCGCGTCACTTTGCAAAGGACATGAAATCCGCGTGGTCCCCCCTGAAGAGGTCGAGGCCAATATCACGTCTGAGATCGCAGTTACCCTCATCACTGAAGTCGACTACAAAACAGGTCGCAAACACTCCATGAAGGCGCTCACCGCCAAGGCGCACGAGGTAGGCGCACTGACGGTCTGGGATCTTGCCCATTCAGCAGGTGCATTTCCCGTTAAACTTGCCGAAACAGGCGCAGATTTCGCGGTCGGCTGCACCTATAAGTACCTCAATGCTGGGCCCGGAGCCCCGGCGTTTATTTATGTCGCGCCGCGCCATGCAGAAACTGTGCGCCCTGCCCTTTCTGGCTGGCTCGGTCACAGAGCCCCTTTCGCCTTTGAACAGGATTACAGAGCGGGCAACGGCATCGAGCGAATGCGCGTAGGAACGCCCCCCATTCTCGCGCTTGCCGCACTCGAAGCTGCACTCGATATCTGGGACACCGTCGACATGAACCAGCTGCGGGAAAAGTCGCTTGTCCTCACAGATCGGTTCATTGCTGGGATCGAGGCATCCTGCCCAGAACTCAAACTGGTCACGCCTCGAGATCATGTTTCGCGAGGGAGCCAAGTCTCTTTTGCCTTTGAGAATGGTTATGCGGCGATGCAGGCGACCATTGCTCAGGGTGTGATCGGCGATTTCCGCGCTCCTGATATCATGCGCTTTGGCTTTACGCCGCTCTACATTGACCATGATGATGTCGACGCAGCCGTTGAAAAGATTGCCATGGTTATGAGAGAAAAGCACTATGAATGGCCAGAATTCCAAATTCGCGCGGCCGTGACCTGAGGATTTCCCGACGTAAAGTATCGGTTCCGAGTATTCCTTTTGCCTGCCCAAGCCCTATTTAAGATGGACATTAAACGCGCCAAGCGGAGGACCAGATGGCAAAGAGCCTTACAATCAACGGCAAGCGCCACAGTATCGACCTGCCCGACAATGTCCCTCTGCTTTGGGTTTTGCGTGACGAAATAGGTCTCACAGGGACTAAGTTTGGTTGCGGCGTTGCTGCGTGCGGAGCCTGTACAGTGCAGATCGATGGCGAGGCAGTAAGATCCTGTCAGGTGGCCCTTGCAGACGTCTGGGGAGAAGTTACCACGATAGAGGGTTTGGGCACTCCAGAAAGTCTCTCTGTCCTTCAGCGTGCTTGGGTCGACCACCAAGTCGCGCAGTGCGGTTACTGTCAATCGGGCCAAATTATGCAAGCAGCAGCGCTTCTATCAAGCAACCCTTCTCCAACGGATCAGGACATTGATGACGCGATGCAAGGCAATCTCTGCCGCTGTGGAACCTACCCCCGCATTCGCGCGGCCATTCATGATGCCGCAGCAAAAATGAAGGGGGCTTGAGAAATGGCTAGCTTGAAAAAAATCGCACGCCGCACATTCCTTATCGGCTCCGCAGCGGTCGTTGGTGGAGTGGTATTCGGAGTCTACAAGCTTGAACAGGACCCAAAGAACCCGCTTGTCTCACGCGATGGGGCAACCAGTCTCAACCCGTTCGTCATCATCAACGATGAAGGCGTCACTCTGATCGCTCCCCGTGCCGAGATGGGCCAAGGGGTGCACACGACGCTCCCCGCTCTCATCGCAGAAGAGCTTGACGTGGCGTGGCAGGACATTCGCGTCCTGCACGGACCGGGCGCAGCAGCCTACTATAACGGGGCGCTGATCGGTAAAGCCCTTCCGTTCCTCGACTATAAAGTCGGCCCGATCCAAGACGAGTTACGCACGTTTGTCGGGCAAGCTGGCAAGCTCTTTGGCCTTCAGGTGACGGGCGGCTCTACCTCTACCGCAGACGCTTTCGAACGTTTTCGAGAAGCGGGCGCTACCGCTCGTGAGACGTTAAAGCTCGCCGCTGCCAAACGCCTTGGAACTGATGTTTCCTCGCTCCGAACAGAAAACGGCAATGTGATCGCACCCGATGGCACGTCACTTAGCTATGCCTCACTGGCAGTCGAGGCCGCGCAAATTGAACCTCCAAAGGTAGAACTCCGCCCTGCTTCCAGCTGGAAGTACCTAGGCAAATCAATGCCCCGCACCGACATGGTCGCAAAATCAACGGGCACTGCCACATTTGGTGTCGATGTGCGGCTCGAAGGTATGAAGTTCGCGACCGTCCGCATGAGTCCAAAGCGTGGCAAAATGCTCTCTTTTGATGCCAGCGATGCGATCCTCATGGATGGCGTCGAACAGATCGTTGACCTTGGCGACGGCATCGCTGTGATCGGGTCGAATACGTGGCTTTGCATGCAGGCAGCAGATGCTGTGAACATCGTCTGGGAAGACGCAACGCATTCGCAAAGCACCGAGAACGCCTATGCGCAGATCGAGGCCGCCTTTGCCACAGAGGCCGACATCACACGTGACGTTGGCGACGTAACAAAACCGCAGGATGGCATTGAAATCACTGCGGAATACCGTGTGCCATATCTTGCCCATGCCACGATGGAGCCGCTCAATGCGACGGCACTCTTCACCGGAGAAACGCTGACGCTTTGGTGTGGTAACCAAGGACCTATCCTTGTGCAACGAAATGCGGCAGCAGCGGTTGGGCTCGACATAGAGAAGGTTACAGTGAGCACAACTTTGATGGGCGGAGGCTTCGGTCGCCGCGGCGAAACTGACTTTGCCGTCATTGCAGCACGCGTCGCCCGAGAAATGCCCGATGTGCCCATCCAAGTGACTTGGTCGCGCGAGGAAGACATGCGTCATGACTTCTATCGTCCCGCCGCAATGGGCCGTTATCGAGGGGTGATCAAAGATGGCGTGGCAGTCCTGCTCGATGGACGCGTTTCGGCACCTTCTGCCTCGCAGCAAGCGATGAAGCGATGGATGGGACAGGACCCAGTAGGTCCGGACCGCGAACTTGGTGCTGGCGGATTTGATCAGCCCTATGCGATCCCCAATTACCGTTTTGGAACTCACATCGCAGATGCGCGCTTGCCCGTCGGTTTTTGGCGTTCCGTCAGTGCGTCCTTTAACGGGTTCATGTTCGACAGCTTCCTAGATGAGATGGCACACGCGGCGAGTGCTGACCCGCTTGCATTCCGTCTTGCAGCAATGGGGAACGAACACGAACCTTCACGAAAAGTGTTAGAGAAAGTCGGCGATATGTGCAGCTGGACCGGCCAAACCCGAGCTGGCGTAGGTCGCGGGGTCGCCTTTACAAGTTCTTTCGAGACACCCGTCGCGACGGTCGTCGAGGTCATCGACGAAGGTGGAAAAATCCGCGTCAACAAGGTTTGGACCGCTTGCGATGTTGGGGTGGCGCTTGACCCTTCAATCATCAAAGCTCAGTTGAGCGGTGCGGCAATTTTTGGTTTGAGTGCCGCAATCTTTGGTGAAATCACGCTTGCCGAGGGCGAAGTTGAACAGTTCAACTTCTACGACTACGACCTTTTGCGGATGCACAACTCTCCGAGTTTTGAAATCGAGATCCTCCAAAACAAGCCATTCGTGAGTGGAATCGGCGAGCCGGGGACGCCTCCGGCAATCGCCGCGCTTGCAAACGCAGTCTTTGATCTGACAGGGGAACGGCCGCGAGAACTGCCGCTCGCCAAGACCTTCGACTTCTTGGTCTAGACGTATTCTCTGGGGTTGAAAGACGGCAACTAAGTTATCGTTATCGCTCCATTATTCACAATTCGGCCACAATTCAGCCCAAGTAATACCACTTGGACTGACTAGCTGTTCTCCAAAGCAATTGCAGATGGACCTCTTGCGCAATGAGTCGCCATCGAGACGGAGACGTGGATGCCAGACGGCTATCGGATAACATTAGGCGGAAACCGCGAATTAGGATCTGGCGATGCCTCAACCTCGGGCACGTCCACATTTACGTCCGTCTATTCGATCGGCACAGGCACACTTAATTACTATTACTTCGGGAACCGCACGATCACCGGCACCTACTATCTAGGTTCCGATCTCGAAGTCTATTTTGTCCCAGACGCCGGAAGCAGCACCCCACCTTGGGGTTCTGGGAGCTTCCAAGTCGGAACTGCACCTAGCCCTACGTTTCAGCTTTATGAGGGCTCACCGGCAAATGAAAGTTATGCCGACGATAACGACAGTGCGTTTATCTTCGGTGGCAACGACACGAGCCTGACCAACACTGGCAAAGACACGATCTTTGCCAATGGGGGCAATGACGTTGTCTATACTGGCGATGGGAACGACGTCATTTATGGCGGCTCAGGCGCCGACTACATCAACGCCGGCACCGGTAACGATTTCGTTTCGGGTGGCGCGGATAACGACGCGATTTGGGGCGAAGACGGCAACGATGTCATCTTCGGTGACGGCGGCAACGATACCATCGACGCTGGCGCAAACGACGACACCGTTTATGGCGGTAGTGGCACAGACAGTATCTATGGCGGAGCAGGAAACGACGCGCTCTATGGCGGCGGCGTTGACCTAGGAGATACCGAGCATCTCGCTTGGAATCTCCAGTCGGGATCGGTCAAAGGTGGATTTACACAAGACACGGGAAATGTCCGTGTTTCGTTCACCTATCAGGACATGAATGGCGGTCTTGCCGACGACGCCGTCATTGATACTGGGGCCCAACAGTATGTTTCGGGCGAACCTTACAATTCATACTCGAGCCTTAGGCTTGAGGGCAATGCGACCACAAATTCAAACACGGCCACCTCGCGCTCCACGCTGACTTTCAATGCCGACACAGGCAGCGGCGTCACGAATGAGGTCAGGAACGTTAATTTCCGAATTAACGACGTTGACTGGCAGAGCGCGGACCACCGCGACCAAATTATTGTTCGAGCATATGACGCGAACAATAACCTTGTTTCGGTCAAGTTGACCCTTAGCGGGTCCGATACTCTTACGAATGGAAACACTGTCACCGCGAACGACGCTGCGGATGAAACATATACCGCGGGCGGCTCGGTCCTTGTTGAAATCGCAGGTCCTGTTCATCGGATCGAAATCGACTTCCGCAACGCTGGAACCGGTGATCAGGGCATCTGGCTCACGGATGTGTACTTCAACTCGACCTTCCCAAGTGTCGACGGTGCTGACACGATCTATGGCGGCGACGGAAACGACATAATTGATGGTGGCCTAGGGGCCGATGCGCTTTACGGCGAAGCGGGCAATGACACGATCTATGGCGGCGACGGGAATGACTGGATTCACTATGGCGCAGGTAATGACCTTGTTTATGGCGGCGCCGGTGACGATACTCTCGACGATGCAGGAGGCGTAAACTCCACCGCAGATGCCAGCACCGTCTATGGTGACGCTGGCAATGACGTCATTTTTGGCACCGCGGGGAATGACTTCCTCTATGGTGGTGACGACAACGATACTCTTTACGGTGAAGACGGCAGTGACACCATCGATGGTGGGAACGGCAACGACATTCTCTATGGCGGTGCCGGCGCAGATAGTCTGAGCGGCGGTATCGGTGATGATGTCATCAACGGTGGGAACGGCGCCGACACGATAAGTGGCGGGCAAGGCGCAGACAGCATCTATGGCGGCGCTGGGATCGACACGATCCTTGGTGGCGATGGCGCTGACAAGATCGAAGGTGGCGGGGAAACCGACTACATCTACGGCGGAGACGGTGCAGACAGTATCGACGGCGGACTTGGAAACGATACTATTTTCTATGGCCTTGGTGGTGACATCATCTATGGCGGCGATGGTGATGATCTTATCGACGACCAAGACCTCGTCATCCTCACCGATGCGGCCACGATCTATGGCGGCGCTGGTAATGATACACTGCACGGCACGCTTGGCGACGATAAGATCGAGGGCGGGGATGACAATGACACTATCTTTGCCGAAGCGGGCGCAGATAGCATCGACGGCGGCGCTGGCGATGACAAAATCTACTATGGCTCGGGCGGCGACATCGTCTACGGTGGCGATGGCAACGATATCATCGACGACGTGGACCAAGCGGCCACAAACGATCCATCGACTGTTTATGGTGGCGCTGGAAACGACCTAATTTGGGGCACCTCGGGCGGCGATACGATTTATGCCGGAACCGGTTTTGACTCCATCTACGGCGAACTTGGAAACGACGAGATCCACTTTGGCGAAGGCGACTATGTCGAAGGTGGCGATGGCGACGACCTTTTCGTCTATGATGGAACGGATGAAGTCGGCGACAACGCAACGACAATCTATGGCGGCGAAGGCAATGAGACGAACGGCGACACGCTCAAGCTCGGCTTTTGGGCTGACATGTCGACGCTTACGATCACAAATCCAAATGATAACGCTGCGGGCCTCTCAGGTTCGATCGTGCTCGACAACGGCTCGATCCTCTACTTCAACGAAATCGAGAACATCATATGTTTTGTCCCCGGAACGATGATCGCAACGCCGCGTGGGGCACGGGCGATTGAAACCCTAAAAGTCGGCGACTATGTCATCACGCGCGACCACGGTCCCCAGCCGATTCGCTGGATTCAAAGCCGCAAGGTTCCTGGTCTGAACGAGCTTGGCCCGATCCGCGTCCGCAAAGGCGTCATGGACGGACAGCAACGCGATCTTCTCGTATCGCCTCAGCACCGTCTTCTCTTTCAAGGCTACAAAGCCGAGCTCCTTTTCGGGGAGAGCGAGGTGCTCGTGTCCGCGCGCCACCTCGTCGACGGCCTAGACATCGTTCAAGAGACGCCCAAAGAAGTGACCTATGTGCACATGCTCTTTGACCGTCATGAAGTGATTTATGCCGAAGGCGCCGCAACGGAAAGCTTCCATCCTGGTGAAAGCTCAATTTCGGGCATCACGGACCAAGCCCGCGACGAGCTTTTCAAGATTTTCCCAGAGCTGAGAAGCCTACCATCTTCGTATGGGCAAACAGCGCGCCGTTGCCTGCGCCAGCACGAAGCCTCTCTTCTGCTCTAAACGGCCTTTGCGTATCCAACGGTTCGGCGCTTGGCTGCGAACTCATAAGTTGCGCGGCCAAAAGCTTCGAACAGTGGGCGAGAAACTGGATCGCACGCCGCATTCCATTCTGGATGCCACTGAACAGACATCGTAAATCCAGGCGCGTCTTTGATATAGATCGCTTCGGGAGTACCGTCGGGGGCGTAACCATCGATGATCACACGCGAGCCAGCGACCTTTATCCCCTGCCCGTGTAATGTGTTGGTCATAACTTCGCGGGCACCGAATAGCTCATGAAATGGGCCGTTCTCGGAAAGAGTAACAACGTGACGGAGCGCGAACTTCTCCTCCAGCGTGCCATCTGGAGGCATACGATGATTGTCACGCCCCGGCAGATCTCTGATCTCTGGATAAAGCGAGCCCCCCATTGCCACATTGACTTCTTGGAAGCCGCGGCAGACGCCTAAGAATGGCTGACCACGCTCGACACAAGCCCGAACCAGCGGAAGTGTGATCGCATCGCGACAACGGTCAAAAACACCATGGGCGGGGGTTTCCTCCTCGCCATATTCTTCGGGGTGAACGTTGGGCCTACCACCCGTGAGCAAGAACCCATCACACGCTTCTAGCAGTTCCTCGACAGACACCATCGAAGGATCCGCAGGGATGATCATCGGCAAGCATTTGGAAACATTCGCCACAGCACACGAATTCATCGTCCCACCTGCGTGGGTATGATACTCTTCATTGACGAGTGTTGCGTTCCCGATAATGCCGACGACTGGACGCATTGGTCAAAAAACTCCTTGCTATGAACCAAAGTTAACCATTCGCTGAAACATTGAAAAGCCCCACCTCCGTTGGGTCACTTTTCAATTAGCAGAACGGGCTCTTTGATGAAAACTTTGGCAATCTCCTAAGTTTTTGTTGCGCGAAATTGCACTGCGTGAAAGCTTAGCATTATGGTTAAGTATGATTCCTCTCTCGATGTGATTTTTACCGCGCTGGGCGATCCAACGCGGCGCGGAATCCTTTCGCGACTTGGGCAAGGTACCGCAAGCGTGACAGAACTTGCCGAAGATTATGACATCAGCCTACCAAGCTTTATGGGACATCTGCGCAAGCTCGAAGAGGCGGGGCTCGTCACTTCGGAGAAACATGGGCGCGTGCGAACTTGCGCCCTCAATCCCAACGCGATGGAGCCCGCAAATGACTGGCTAAAAGAGCAACGCACCCTTTGGGAAGCGCGGCTAGACCGTTTTGAAGACTACGTTATTAACCTTATGAAAGAGCGCCAAAATGGACCTCAATCCTGAAACCGATCTCCACTTTACTCGCACCCTGCCTGTGCCTGCCTCGCTCGTTTACGAGTGCTGGACAACCCCAGAGCACATCATGAACTTTTTCATCCCACGGCCGCATAAAGTGACGAGCGCGGATATGGATGTTCGCGTGGGCGGCCGCTTTAACACAACTTTCGATGTCGACGGTTATGTGATGGAAAACAAGGGCGTCTATCTTGAAGTCATTCCGAACGAAAAGTTAGTCTTTACGGACACTTATGCGGAAGGTTGGGCGCCTTCTCCCGAACCTTTCATGACTGCGATATTGATCCTCAAAGATCATGGTGACGGGACGTGTGACTACACCGCCATTGCACGTCACCGGAATGCAGAGTCAGCAAAGAGCCATGAAGAGCGTGGTTTCTACGACGGTTGGGGAACAGTCGTCGATCAGCTGGTCGAATACGCCCAAACCCTGATGGCAGAGCGGACATGACCGCTTCGCGCACCATGACTCTCACACGGCATATCGCTGCGCCGTGTGAGGCCGTGTTTGAAGCATGGACCAATCCGAAAGCCATTCCTCAATGGTTTGGCCCCGAAGGATTTCACTGTGAGACGGTCGAGATAGACCTCCGAGAAGGTGGCTATTGGATCTTTGACATGGTCGGCCACGGGATGCGGTTCCATAATCGTCATCGCTACACTCGGATCGTTGCGCATGAACGGATCGAGTTCCTGATGGATGACGGTGACGATGAAATAGCCCCAATGGAGGTCACAGTTCTTTTGACACCTGTCGAAGGCGGCACAAAGATCACGCATTCCGTGCTGTTTCCGTCCATCGAAGCATACGAAGGAGCCAAAGAATACAAGGCAGAGGAGATGGGCTACACCACCCTCGCCAAGCTTGCGGCCTTTGTTGAGCCTTAGAATCTTTCCTTACGCTGACCTCGACATTTGTCCGAGCAATAGCGGACGTCTTCCCAGACCTTGGCCCATTTCTTGCGCCAAACAAAAGGACGCCCGCAGCTAGGACAAAGCTTGGTCGGCAACTCAGATTTTTTGACCATTTTTCCCATGTCGCCACAGCTAGGTTCACACCCTAGTAAGACAAGGAAATATTTTTTGTTAGCGCTCACTCTCGCCTTGCGACATCTAGGTGTCGGCCATAACGTCAGCCAAAATGCCAAAGTAAGACGGAGACGGTTGTGAAAGACGCTAGCCCCCAGACGATCTACCTCAAGGACTACACCCCACCTGCTTATCTGGTAGAGAAGGTAGAGTTGACTTTCCGTCTTGCGCCAAGCGCCACTCGTGTCATCAGCCGGATTTCGTTCAAACCAAATCCAGCAGCCAAGAGCCGTGAGTTCTTTCTCCATGGGGAGCAGCTGAAACTTATCTCAGCGTCAATTAACGGCGAGGCCATTACCCCTGAATTGGTCGAAGGTGGCTTGAACGCCATCGTGCCCTACGCGCCCTTCCTTTGGGAAGCCGAAGTTGAAATAGACCCCGCAGGCAACACCGCGCTTGAGGGGCTCTACATGTCGGGAGGTATGTATTCGACCCAATGCGAGGCCGAAGGCTTTCGCAAAATCACCTATTATCCGGACCGGCCTGACGTTCTTGCGCCGTTTTCTGTGCGCATTGAAAGCGAAATGCCTGTCCTTTTGTCCAACGGGAACAAAGGCGACATGGGCAATGGATTTGCCGAATGGCATGATCCTTGGCCAAAGCCCGCGTATCTTTTTGCTCTCGTTGCAGGGGATTTGGTGAACCATCCTGATCGTTTCACAACCATGTCTGGCAAAGAAGTCGAACTTAATATCTGGGTGCGCAAAGCCGACATCGGGAAATGCGCCTTTGGGATCGATGCACTCAAGCGGTCGATGAAGTGGGACGAAGAGGTCTATGGCCGCGAGTATGACCTCGACATTTTCAATATTGTTGCCGTTGATGACTTCAACATGGGCGCGATGGAGAACAAAGGTCTTAACATCTTTAACTCGTCCTGCGTTCTTGCGAGCTCCGAAACATCTACAGATGCAACCTTTGAGCGGATCGAAGCCATCGTTGCGCATGAGTTTTTTCCCAATTTGACTGGTAACCGCTTCACCTGCCGCGAATGGTTTCTGCTTTGCCTCACGGAATGTCTAACCGTTTTCCGAGACCAAAGCTTCACAGGCGACACGCGTGGTCACGCGGTCAAACGGATCGACGATGCGCAACTTCTGCGCAGCAACCAATTCAAAGAAGACGGTGGCCCCCTCGCCCACCCTGTTCGTCCTGAGAGCTTTGTTGAGATCAACAACTTTTATACTGTAACCGTCTATGAAAAAGGCGCCGAAATTATCGGGATGCTCAAGCGGCTTGTCGGTGACGAAGGTTATGCCAAGGCGCTTGATCTCTATTTTGAACGCCATGACGGTCAGGCCGCGACGATTGAAGACTGGATCAAGGTATTCGAGGACTCGACGGGTCGCGATCTGAGTCAGTTCAAGCTCTGGTATTCACAGGCGGGCACACCGCGCCTTAAGGTTCGCGAAGAATGGAACGATGGAACCTTTACGCTCCATATATCGCAGGAAACACCGCCTACACCTGGACAAGAAACCAAAGCGCCGATGGTGATCCCAGTAGAAGTTGGTCTTTTGGGGATGAACGGAGACGAAGTGGTTCCGACACAAGTCCTTGAATTGACCCAAGCGGAACAAACCTTCAGGTTTGAAGGGCTCGACTCGCGTCCGATCCCGTCAATACTTCGCGGTTTCTCTGCCCCAGTGATCCTCGAACGGACTCAGTCGGCAGAGGAGCAAGCTTTCCTTTTGGCACACGACACAGACCCGTTTAACAAATGGGAGGCAGGGCAGCTCCTTGCCCGCGACGTCCTTCTATCAATGATCATTGATGGCTCAGAAGACGACAAGGGCTTTACCGAGGCACTTCGCCGAGCACTCAGTGATGAGAACCTTGATCCTGCATTCCGCGCCAAACTTCTTGCCCTTCCGTCCGAAGAAGCACTCGCAAGCGAGCTCAGTGCAAGAGGCATTACGCCCGACCCTGACGCTATTCATCGCTCACGCGAGGACTTTAGGCTCCGTATCGCAAAGGCATTGACTACGACCCTGACGGCTATTTACCGCGCACATCAGGTGACAGAACCCTATGCGCCCTCGGCAGATCAGGCAGGCAAGCGTGCGCTTGCAAATACCGCACTTAACTTTGTCACCCTCGTCGATGAAGGAGAGGCGGCAACTGCCCAATTCGCCAGCGCAGATAACATGACCCAGCAGTATGAAGCGCTCTGTGCGCTTCTAAGGATTTCCAAGGGGCAGCCCGAACTGGCGCACTTTGCCGAGCGTTGGAAGGATGACCGTTTGGTCATGGATATGTGGTTCCGAGCGCAGGTCGCTTGTGCTGGACCTGAGTACGCCGTTTCAATCGCAAAGGGCCTTACCGAACATGCTCAATTTGATTGGAAAAACCCGAACCGTTTCCGTTCAGTCTTTGGTGCGCTCTCATTTAACCACGCAGGTTTTAATCGCGTTGACGGGTCCGGTTATGATCTCATGTCGGACTGGTTGATCAAACTCGACTCCTTCAACCCGCAAATTACGGCCCGCGTTTCTGGCTCGTTCCAGAGTTGGACACGATATGACGAGGCGCGGAAGGCAAAAGCTGAAGCCGCTCTGAACCGAATAAAAAACGCTCCAAAATTGAGCCGCGACACCACGGAAATGGTCACGCGCCTCCTCGCAAAATAAACTCGAAAGCTGCAAAAATGACAGATTATTCTACAACCGCCCCAGCGCGTCTTGCCACTCGGCTGGCATTCTTTGCCGCTGGCTTTGCAATGGCTTGCTGGGCACCTCTTATCCCATTTGCCAAAGAGAATATCGGTGCAGATGAGGCTACGCTTGGTCTTTTACTTCTCTGTATCGGCATTGGCTCATTGATCGCGATGCCGCTTACAGGTTGGCTTGCGGCGCGCAGTGGTGCAAAACCAATGATCCTAATCGGTGGCTTTGGTCTCGCGGTCACTCTACCCTTCCTCATTGCAGCGCAAAGCGTCTGGTTCCTCGGTGGACTTCTGCTGTTTATCGGCGCGTTCTTAGGAACGATCGACGTCTCAATGAACATTCACGCAGTCGAAGTTGAGAACACCGAAGACCGTCCCCTGATGTCTGGCTTTCATGCACAGTTCAGCATCGGTGGCTTTGCTGGCGCAACACTGATCACCTATCTGCTTTCGCGCGGTATCGAGGCACAGGTTGCCATTCTCATCGGCGGTGCCATCACCTTTGCGGTGATGGCATTCGCGGCTCCTCGCTTTCTCAAAGCCAAAGGTGGCGAGCCGGTACCATTCGCCTTCCCCAAAGGCATCGTCGTTCTACTTGCGGTACTCACTGGCATCACCTTCCTCGTAGAAGGCGCAATCCTAGATTGGAGCGCGCTGCTACTCGTGGAACGCGACATTACGCCTGTAGAAGAAGCCGGCACTGCCTACATCCTCTTTTCCATCGCCATGGTTATTGGTCGCTTAACGGGCGACAAAGTGGTGGCTGCGCTGGGCGGCTTCCGTATCCTTCTCCTTGGCGGCCTTCTGACCGCCTTAGGATTGGCGATGACTGTTCTTACGCACTCGCCGATCGCATCGCTTGCAGGTTTCCTTCTTGTTGGCCTAGGTGCAGCTAATATCGTACCTGTTCTTTTCTCCGCGGCAGGTAAGCAAAAGATCATGCCAGCAGGTATGGCGATCGCATCGGTAACGACCACAGGCTATGCAGGTATCCTTATGGGACCCGCGATTATTGGCTTTGCGGCGCACATCATCTCGTTGCCGCTCGCTTTCGGCCTCCTTGCATTGATGATGTTGGCGATCCCACTTTCGGCACGCGTTGCGACCAATCGCTAGGTCGCCACATAGCTTTATACCTTGCGCGGGCGCAGTGGAGCGATATGGTCGAGGCAACCTTTGAGGAGCCAAGATGAAGCCCCTAGCGCCCGCGTTCCTAGGCATAGCCCTTTGGACAATGCCCTTTGCCGCGATGGCAGAGGCGCCACTTATTGCGGCCGCATCAGTCCTCAAATTCGCGCTAGAAGACATCGCCCAAAGCTATGAAGACGAAACGGGTCAAGACCTTCGGATCGTATATGGATCATCGGGAAACTTCGCAGCACAAATCCGTGAAGGCGCGCCCTTTGACCTTTTTCTCGCCGCTGATGAAGATTTCATACTGTCACTCGCCAAAGACGGGTTTTCGCGTGACGAAGGGGTGATTTACGCCTCGGGCCGTCTCGTTATGTTGACGCCAAAGGATGGAAAACTCGCACCAAGCGAAGACCTCTCAACGCTCCAAGCCGCGGTTGAAAACGGAACAATCGGACGTTTCTCAATCGCAAGCCCCATTCACGCACCTTATGGAATGCGCGCTAAAGAGGTTCTCGAAAACGTCGGGCTTTGGGAAAAGATCGAAGCTCATTTGGTCTTTGGCGAAAATGTCAGCCAAGCAACCCAATTTGCGGTTTCAGGTAATACGGACGGCGGAATCGTCGCCTATGCCCTTGCTCTAGCGCCTGAGTTCAAAACCCACAGCGACTACGCCTTGATCCCAGCTGAATGGCACGCCCCGCTCAATCAGCGGATGGCATTGTTACCAGACGCTTCCGCCGAAGCCCAATCGATTTTCGATTATCTCCAAGGCGACGCAGCAAAAGAAATTTTCGCGTCGTATGGGTTTGGTCTTCCCGAGGATAAATGATGGACTGGCAGGCCCTAAACCTTTCGCTATTGCTGGCAAGCTTGACCGTAGTCATCCTTATACCGATTGCGATCTTCTCGGGTCGCCGTCTCGCACTTAGCAATAGAAAAAGCCTTCCCATTCTTGAAGCAATGATCGCTCTGCCGCTTGTACTTCCGCCAACGGTTCTGGGCTTTTACCTATTGAGTTTGTTTGGTCGCTCTTCACCGCTCGGGCAAATCTGGCAGTCGGTTTTTGGGCACACGCTCGCCTTTTCGTTCGAGGGACTTCTGCTCGCCTCCGTTATCGTCAACATCCCCTTCGCGGTACAGCCCATTCAGCGTGGTTTTGAAGCTGTCCCTCAAGAACTCCGAGAGGCCGCCGCCTGTTCCGGGATGTCGCCGTTAGTGTCTCTGTGGAAGATCGAGCTACCTCTTGCGTGGCCCGCAGTTTTAACAGGCGCTGTTCTTACATTCGCTCATACGCTGGGTGAATTTGGTGTAGTTCTTATGGTTGGTGGCGCAATTCCCGGCGAAACCAAAACAATCGCCATTTCAATCTATGACAAAGTCCAGAGCTTTGACTCCAGCTCCGCCGCGCAAATGTCTGCGGTACTTCTAGCCGTTTCAATTACTACAATTACTCTGACATTTCTGATGTCTCGCAAGATCGGACGGAGGTTGTCGTGATGCTGTCCGTACGACTCAAAGCTGATCTTCCAATCTCGCTTGATCTTAGCTTCGAGGTCAAAGCTGGTGAAATACTTGCGCTCGTCGGTCCCTCTGGATCGGGCAAATCAACGGTCCTGCGAAGCATTGCTGGCCTCTTTCACCCCACTCAATCCGAGGTCACTGCAAATGGTGCGAGCTGGAACGGCTTACCAACGCATCAGCGCCGTGTTGGGATGGTGTTTCAGAATTACGCTCTCTTCCCGCATCTGACTGCGCTTGGGAACATCTCTATCGCGCTTGAGGAGACCGGAGAGGCACGCACAAATGAAGCGCGCCGCCTCCTCAGACTAGTCGGCTTGAGTGATGTTGCAAGCCGCCATCCAGCCGAGCTTTCAGGCGGTCAGCAGCAGCGCGTCGCGATTGCCCGCGCTTTGGCAAGAAAGCCCGACGTCCTGCTTTTGGATGAACCATTCTCGGCTGTCGATAAGCCGACGCGTGAAATCCTTTACAAAGAAGTCGAGGCACTTCGCAGCGAGCTTTCGATGCCTGTGATCTTGGTCACGCACGATATGGATGAAGCGCAAAGGTTGGCCGACCGAATGGCCGTTATCGACAAGGGCCGCTTTGTTTGCCAAGGAAGCCTTGCTGAAGTCGCCCTCGATCCACGAGCAATGCGTGTTCTGGGCCTTCGGGAAACAGGCGCAGTCTTAACGGCACGCGTCAAAGCGCATGAAACAGACGGCCTAACGCAATTAGAACATCCTGCTGGCGCACTCTTTGTCCCACAAATTCGTGAAGAGATCGGGACAGAAGTCAAGCTCCGACTGCTTGCACACGACGTCATGCTCGCAAGCCAGCGTCCTTCGGACATCTCTGCTCTTAACGTAATCGAAGGTACGGTTTTGTCGATTACCCCTGGCGATGGCCCCGGTGCGATGGTGCGACTAGATGCAGGGGGAGAGATCCTACTTGCGCGGATCACACGGCGCTCTGTGGCGGCACTTGGCCTCAAAGAAGGATCAAAGTGCTTTGCAGTACTCAAGTCACTCGCCATCGCTAGAGACCGCGTTCACCGTTAAAGAAAAAGGCCGGATCACTCCGGCCTTTTTCTTTTACTTGTCAATCTCTTGAGGCGCGTTGGGGTCGGCGCGACCGATCCCTTTGAACACCCATTTGAACGGCATCGCCCAGAGAATACCGAGGATCACGTAAATCCCCAGCTCCACGAGGATCGACGGTGTCCGATCAAACAGGTTGATGATGGAAACCGCCACAACCACATAGGCAGGCATACCCACCACAAGGATCAAAAGCGCAAGACGCTTTCGGGCTTTGTACGAAAGCGCCATCAGTCCGCGAACGGGTCGGTCACGAGGATCGTGTCGTCGCGCTCAGGCGAGGTCGACAAAAGCGCAACTGGGCATTCGATCAGCTCTTCGATACGGCGAACATATTTGATCGCTGCTGCCGGAAGGTCTGCCCACGAACGCGCACCTTCGGTCGACTCGGACCAGCCTTCGATCTCTTCATAAATCGGGGTGCAGCGCGCCTGTTGATCCGCAGCTGTTGGAAGATAATCAATACACTCTCCGTCCAGCTCATAAGCCACACAAATCTTGAGCGTCTCAAAGCCGTCGAGCACGTCCAGCTTGGTCAGCGAAATACCGTTGACGCCCGAGGTTGCGCAGGTCTGGCGCACCAGAGCGGCGTCGAACCAACCACAACGACGCTTGCGACCCGTTGTTGTTCCAAACTCGTGACCACGGGTGCCAAGACGTTCGCCATCAGCGTCCAATAGCTCGGTCGGGAAAGGGCCCTCGCCCACACGGGTGGTATAGGCCTTTACGATGCCGAGAACGTAATCGATCGCACCCGGCCCCATACCTACACCAGTCGCAGCCTGACCTGCGATGACATTGGACGAGGTCACAAAGGGATATGTGCCAAAGTCAATGTCAAGAAGGGCACCCTGTGCGCCTTCGAAAAGAATACGTTTGCCCGCTTTGCGCTTCTCGTTGAGCACCTTCCAAACAGGTGCCGCATAGGGAAGGATTTGCGCTGCAACTTCGCGAAGCTGCGCAATCAACCCATCACGGTCGATCTCTTCGATGCCAAGCCCCTTGCGGAGCGGGTTGTGGTGCTGAAGCGCACGGTCAACACGAGCTTCGAGAGTCGCAGCATCTGCGAGGTCAGCCACGCGAACCGAACGACGGCCCACTTTGTCCTCGTATGCAGGTCCAATGCCGCGGCCAGTCGTGCCGATCTTGGTGCCTGCGCTAGCGATCTCTTCACGAGCGCGATCCAGCTCACCGTGGAACGGGAGGATCAGCGGTGTATTTTCAGCGATCATGAGCGTTTCGGGCGAAATTTCGACGCCCTGCGCACGGATGGTCTCGATCTCTTTGACGAGGTGCCAAGGATCAAGAACAACACCGTTGCCGATGACCGACAGCTTGCCGCCGCGCACCACACCTGAAGGAAGTGCATGGAGCTTGTAGACCTTGCCATCTACGACGAGCGTGTGACCCGCGTTGTGACCGCCTTGAAAACGAGCGACAACATCAGCGCGCTCGGACAGCCAGTCCACAATCTTACCTTTACCTTCGTCACCCCACTGGGCGCCGACGACGACGACGTTAGCCATACCTGAGTCTCCTCGTATTTCTGGCGTCAAACCCGCGCCCGTATAGCGACACCTTAAGAGGCAGGAAACCGCTATTCGTCATCAAACCGTAACAGAGCGATCAATTCTTTATAAAATCAGCGCACAGGAGTTGAAATCAGCGACGAGAGGTCGCGCCTACCCTGCGTCAGACGGCCGAAAGTCGCGTGAAGCATTCCAGATTCTTAATTCTCGATACCTTGAGCGCGAAATAGCAACCTCGCACAAATCCAGTATTTTCGGTTCAAGCAAAAAGTGCCAGTCGCGACCTGAGAGGCGCAAGCCGACATAAATCGCGTTATGTCCGCAACTGAGGGGTTGCGGCCTTTGCCACATGCCTCTAGATACCCAGCGTTCACGAAAGGCAAAAGGCAGCCCGATGGAAAACGTCGTTCTCGTCATCCACCTCATTCTCGCACTATGCCTGATTGGTATTGTGTTGATGCAACGCTCTGAAGGGGGCGGTCTTGGCATCGGCGGTGGCAGTGGTGGCGGTCTCGTATCCGCGCGCGGCGCTGCGACTGCGTTGAGCAAGATCACTTGGGGTCTCGCGATTGCCTTTATTTGCACGTCGATCGGTTTGACGATTATCGCCGCTGAGAAATCGGCTGGCGCATCCGTTGTTGATCGTCTCGTAGATACCGCTCCAGTGGAAGCGCCTGCCGCAGACACCGGCACTGCACTTGGTTCGGACCTTCTCCCGCCCAGCGCAGAAGGCGATGCACCGCTTCTTCCCAGCGGAAACTAACCACAAAGGTTAGTCTCTCTAGGCTAATAGCCAACAGCATATTGAGTAACCGGTTGCGTAAACGGGGCGAATCCGGTTATATTTAAATCCCGTGAGTATGCGGCTTTGCGAGAATCGTTTCGCCGTTCAGCAAGCATTTATTCGAATCGAAAATCACGGGGGTCGCCAACCGATGGCACGTTTTATTTTCATTACTGGTGGTGTGGTTTCGTCCCTCGGCAAAGGTCTTGCTTCGGCGGCTCTTGGCGCTCTGCTTCAAGCGCGCGGCTATTCGGTTCGCCTTCGCAAGCTTGACCCCTATCTTAACGTAGATCCCGGTACGATGTCGCCGTTTGAACATGGCGAAGTGTTCGTGACTGACGATGGTGCGGAAACCGACCTCGACCTTGGTCACTACGAGCGTTTCACTGGCGTTGCGGCGCGCACAAGCGACTCGATTTCGTCTGGCCGTATTTATTCGAACGTTCTCGAGAAGGAACGCCGCGGCGATTACCTCGGCAAGACCATTCAGGTGATCCCGCACGTTACCAACGAAATTAAAGATTTCATCGCAACTGGCGAAGATGAAGTTGATTTCATGCTTTGCGAAATTGGCGGCACCGTAGGCGATATCGAAGGTCTCCCCTTCTTTGAAGCCATCCGCCAGTTCATTCACCAAAAAGAGCGTGGCCAATGCATTCTGATGCACTTGACCCTTCTCCCTTATCTTGCCGCGTCTGGCGAGCTAAAGACCAAGCCGACCCAACACTCGGTAAAAGAGCTTCAGTCCATTGGACTTGCGCCCGACGTTCTCGTTTGCCGCTCCGAGCAAGCGATCCCCGAACGTGAGCGCGAAAAGATCGCCCTCTTTTGTAACGTGCGCAAAGAACATGTTGTGCCTGCATATGACCTCAAGTCGATCTATGAAGCTCCGCTAGCATATCATGAGCAAGGCCTTGACCAAGCGGTTCTAGACTGTTTTGGGATTGCGCCAGCGCCAAAGCCAAATCTCGAGCGTTGGCTCGATGTTCAGGATCGCATCCACAATACTGACGGCGAAGTGAACGTTGCCATTGTCGGCAAATACACCCAGCTTGAAGACGCCTATAAGTCGATAAAGGAAGCACTGGTCCACGGCGGCATGTCGAACCGCGTTAAAGTCAATGTGAATTGGGTCGACGCTGAAGAGTTCGACCGTGAAGATGTAGGCGAGCGCCTTTCGGGGTATCACGCGATCCTCGTTCCGGGCGGTTTTGGCGAGCGCGGAACAGAGGGCAAGATCAAGGCGGCTCAGTTTGCTCGTGAACGCAAGATCCCCTACCTCGGCATCTGCCTTGGCATGCAAATGGCCGTGATCGAAGCTGCACGCAACGCAGCTGGCATCGACAAAGCCGGCTCGGAAGAGTTCGACCACGAAGCAGGACAAAAGCGTTTCGAGCCAGTTGTCTATCACCTCAAGGAATGGGTGCAGGGCAACCATACTGTGACCCGCAAAGCAGACGACGCCAAGGGTGGCACGATGCGCCTTGGAGCCTATAACGCGACTCTGTCCGAAGGTTCACGCGTTGCCGAGGTTTACGGAACCACCAAGATCGAAGAGCGCCACCGCCATCGCTATGAAGTTGATGTAAAGTATCGTGAAAAGCTTGAGGCTGCGGGTCTTTGCTTCTCGGGCATGTCACCGGACGGACGTCTTCCTGAGATCGTCGAGTGGAAAGATCACCCATGGTTTATCGGTGTTCAGTTCCACCCCGAGCTTAAATCAAAGCCCTTCTCGCCCCACCCGCTCTTCGCGGACTTTGTGCGCGCAGCAGTTGAGACTTCCCGTCTCGTTTAAGGAAACAAGCGGCGCTTTCTAGCGCCGTTTTCATTTGTGCAACGAGGGGCTCTGCCCCTCTGCGCCATAGGCGCATTCACCCCGGGATATTTCGAGGCACAAAGGCAAAGCATGCTTTCATATCAGCATATTTATCACGCCGGAAATATGGCGGACGTGCATAAGCACGCGCTGCAAGCCTGGGTGATTGACTATATGATCCGAAAAGATAAGCCGTTGACCTATATGGAAACCCATGCGGGGCGCGGCCTATATGATCTCGGCTCTGAAGCAGCGATCAAGACCGGCGAAGCCGCTTCTGGGATAGAAGTTGTAGAGAGGATGGGCTGGTTTGACACATCTCATCCCTACGCTCGTGCTCTGGCATCTGTGCGGCGTAAAAACGGGCCACGTTCTTACGGGGGATCTCCCGTGATTGCAGGCGAGCTCTTGCGAGAGACTGACCCTATTAGATTGGCAGAATTGCACCCACAGGAGCATAATGCCCTTTTGGAGGTGATGAAGCCCTATCGCGCGATTGTCGATAAGCGCGATGGTCTTGAGCTCGTTAATTCAATTTGCCCACCTGATCCACGCCGCGGGATGCTGCTCATTGATCCATCTTTCGAGCGCAAAGAAGAATATCAGACTTTCGCCGATTTCCTGCCCAAGTTGGTGCGCAAATGGTCCGTCGGCGTCGTTCTGCTTTGGTATCCGATCCTAACGAGTGGGCTCCACAAGCCAATGATCATGAGCCTTCGCCGTGCGCTTCCCGAAGGGTTTGTGCATGAAGTCGGCTTTCCCCCTGCCCGCGAGGGACATCGAATGATTGGATCGGGACTTTTTGTCGTGAATCCGCCCTTTGGATTTGATGTAGAAGCGGGACGCCTTTCACGACTTTTTGCAAGCCTTGGCGCATAGGGCCGCTAGGCAAGACATCGCACAATGCCTATCGTAATAACATGTTCTCAGATCTGATTAGGCGTTTGACCGCCCCCGCATCTACTCTTGATACGCTTGATACCAAGCGGGCGCTTGGTGCCTTGCTTGTTCGGATAGCGCGCACTGACGAGGAATATGCGCCCGAAGAAAAACGTCTTATCGATCAAGTGCTTGCCGAAGAGTTTGGCCTAAGCGCCACAGAAGCCGCTTCCTTGCGCGCCGAATGCGAAGTGCTGGAATCTGAGGCCCCTGACACCGTGCGGTTCACGCGGGCGCTTAAAGACAGCGTCGCTTATGAGGCGCGTTCCGGCTTGGTTAAGGCGCTTTGGCGCGTGGTATTGGCGGATGGGCACCGTGATTCTGGCGAAGACGCTTTGATGCGGATGGTCGCCCCGATGCTTGGCTTGACGGATCAAGAAAGCCACGCCCTTCGACTTGAGGTTGCAAGCGGACAATAGGGCTATCGCCAAAGAAATCGCCTCATAAGCTTTGAGAAAATCTTGGGCATAAAATGCCGATAAAATGATCAAAAGCGGCGTTTCTCCGCTGCGTCACGTTACAAAAACATTGCAAATTCGTCCAAATTCTTTTCCTAATTGGTCAAAATTCAAAGGACTAAGTTGCAGTGACCTCTCTGACACCCGTGATCGAGATCCGCAATCTTCACAAGGCTTACGGTAGTCTTGAAGTGCTGAAGGGCGTCGATATCGTCGCTCCGCGCGGCCATGTCGTATCGCTCATCGGATCTTCTGGATCGGGTAAATCAACTCTGCTTCGGTGCTGCAATCTCTTGGAAGATAGCCAACGCGGCGAAGTTATCTTTGCAGGCGAGCCGGTGCGTTGGAAAGGCGAGCACCTTAATCGCCGCCCCGCAGACCCAGCGCAGATTAAACGCATCCGCACCAACCTCTCTATGGTATTCCAACAGTTTAACCTTTGGTCGCACATGACGATCTTGGAAAATGTGATGGAAGCACCTGTAACCGTGTTGGGACGCGGGAAAGCTGAAGTCGAGGCTTCGGCCCGCGCATATCTGGAGAAAGTCGGCATCGGAGACAAATGTGATGTTTACCCAGCGCAGCTTTCTGGAGGACAGCAGCAGCGTGCCGCCATTGCTCGTGCGCTTTGCATGGAGCCCCAAGCTATTCTATTTGACGAACCTACCTCGGCGCTTGATCCGGAACTTGAGCAAGAGGTTGTCAAGGTCATCAAAGACCTCGCAAATGAAGGCCGCACGATGATCATCGTGACCCACGACATGCGTATGGCCGCAGATGTAAGCGACCATGTCGTATTTCTTCATCAAGGAAGGATTGAAGAGGAAGGCGATCCCGCTACCCTCTTTGGCACCCCAAAGACCGAACGGCTCAAGCAGTTTCTATCCGCGACTGTGACAGCTTGAAAAAACCAACAGGAGAAATCCAATGAAAAAACTGATTTTGACGACTGCTCTCTTTGCGCTCACCGCTGGCGCAGCATTTGCAGAAAGCCACTCTGTCGTCCGTCTGGGCACCGAGGGCGCCTACCCTCCGTACAACTTCCTCAACGATAAAGGTGAGGTGGACGGTTTTGAGCGCGTTCTGGGCGACGAGCTTTGTGCTCGCGCAGAACTGACCTGTGAGTGGGTCACAAACGATTGGGACTCGATCATTCCGAACCTCGTATCGGGCAACTACGATGTCATCATCGCTGGTATGTCGATCACCGAAGAGCGTGATCAGGTCATCGACTTCTCCGATCCCTATACCCAGCCGGACCCCTCTGCGTTTGTAGCGATGTCTGACGGCGTTGACCTTGCTGGCGGCGTGATCGCTGCTCAGTCGGGCACCATTCAGGCAGCTTACGTTGCAGCGTCTGGCGCAACCCTCCTCGAGTTCGCAACGCCGGAAGAGACCGTAGCTGCGGTCAAGAACGGTGAAGCAGATGCGGTTCTTGCTGACAAAGCTTACCTTCTTCCGATCGCTGACGAAGATGCAGAGCTTTCGCTCGTTGGTGACGATGTTCTCATCGGTGGCGGCGTTGGCCTTGGCCTTCGTGAGAGCGACGGCGAGCTGAAGGCAAAATTCGACGCGGCAATCCAGTCGATGAAGGCTGACGGTTCGCTCAACAAGCTGATCGAAGAGTGGCTGCCGGGTTCGGCAACCTTCTAAGGTTTCTCAGGGCGGCGGGTGACCCTGCCGCCCCTTTCATATTGGATTAATCCCATTTTTGACTTTTGCGTAGATCCATCGTCACTTGAAACGGCGAAATGGTTTGCTTGCTATCTTACAACAGGCAAGCATATGTCTCTTTATTGGTCATTTGGGACTGTTCTCTTACTCTTAGCGATTACCGCGCCCGTCGCCCTCGCTCTTGGATTTGGCGGCGCCAGCGCAGCGCGTAGTGGGTTCACACCGCTCAGGCTCTTGGGCAAGTCGTACATCGCAATCGTGCGCGGCGTCCCTGATATCGCCTTTTTCCTCTTTTTTGTGATTGCTTTGGACCAAGGGTTCGAGTGGCTGCGCCATCAGGTGAAGTGCCCCGACTGGGATCAGCCTATCCGCCAAGGCAACGACTTTATCGTCTGTGCTGCCGCAAAACTACCGCTCTCAAATGCGCCGCAATGGATCCACGAAGTTTATGGCTTCTCACTCGCAGTTATCACTTTTGCCATCGTTTTTGGTGCTTTCGCCGCCAACGTCCTCTTCGGTGCGATGCGTGCCGTGCCTCACGGTCAAATTGAAACTGCACTTGCCTATGGTATGACGCAGCGCCAAGCGTTCTGGCGCATTCTTGTGCCGCAGATGTGGGTCTATGCGCTCCCCGGCCTATCCAACCTTTGGATGGTGCTGATCAAATCTACACCACTTTTGTTCCTCTTAGGCGTTGAGGACATCGTCTATTGGGCGCGCGAGCTTGGCGGAACCAAGACCCCGCGCTTTACGGACTACCCACATGGTAATTGGCAGATGTGGTACTTCCTTGGCCTTTTGGTCTTTTACCTTCTCTTCACTCGCATCTCAGAAGTTTTCTTTGAAAAACTGATGAAGCGCCTTGCTCACGGCCAAGCCACCACGGCAGGTGAAGCACAAAGGAAAGCTGCATGAGTTGCTGGGATATCATCGCCGACTATGGCCTGCGATCATTGGGGATTGGTGAACGTCTCTTGCCGAAATCAGACTTCAGCGTCTGTCAGCAAGTCGTCTTGATCGGCTCGGGCATGATCTGGAACATTTACTTTGGCGTTCTAGCGATCATCTCGGGTTTTTTCCTAGCCACAGCAGTTGCACTTGGTAAAGCCTCGGGCTCGCCTTGGCTTCGCAAGCCTTCGGAGTGGTTTATCTTTGTTTTCCGTGGCTCGCCGCTCTTTATCCAGTTTTTCTTTGCTTACTTCCTATTCCTTTCGCTCAAGGGCGTGGTCCCGTTCCTATCCCCGCTGACATCGGCAACTTTGGGTGCTCTAATCGTGCTGTTCCTGAACACCTCGGCCTACACGGGCGAGATTTTCTATGGTGCACTCCAGTCCATTCCCAAAGGTGACGTAGAAGCCGCAGATGCTTATGGAATGTCGGGTTGGTCACGATTTCGGCGTGTCATCTGGCCGACGATGCTCCGCCTTGCGTGGCCGGCATACACCAACGAAGCGATCTTCTTATTCCATGCGACAACACTGGTGTTTTTCTCAGGCTTCCCTGCAAGCCAACAGAAAGGTGACGCGCTATATTACGCGAATTATTTTGCGGACAAGACGTTTAACCCATTCGTCCCATATCCAATTCTTGCATGTTATTTCATCCTTTTGACGCTGATTGTCATTGGATTGTTCGGCATTGTGAACACGCGTCTCAATCGCCACCTGCCGCAGAGTCAGAGAAGCAAAATTCGCTTGCGTCTAAAACTGATCAGGTAGTATCAATTTAATATGATCAAATTTTCGGGGACTGCTACATCCCACATTTGCTTTTGATCTGAAAGGAATTCTGGGCCAAGGGCATGGACCACTCATCTTGCGCATTGGGCGCTCGAATTGATTGGTGTCTGCCTAGCCCTACAGGTGTGACATGAAAAACTGGCTTTTGGAGCGGCCTGAGGTTCGCAGCATCCGCTGCGGCGCTTCTGATTTGAACGGGATTGCTCGCGGTAAACGCGTTCCGGTCAGGTTTATCGACAAAATTCTATCTGATGGCATGCGCTTTCCCCTCTCGGTGATGAACCTTGATGTATGGGGCGAAGACGTAGAGGATAGTCCGCTCGTTTTCGAAATCGGCGACCCTGACGGCATATTATTGCCCACGGAACGCGGTTTTATTCCGATGCCTTGGCTCTCGACGCCAGCGGCTCTTTTGCCGCTTTGGATGTTTACCGAGGATGGCAAACCTTATGACGGTGATCCGCGTCACGCCCTTGCTGCTGTATTGGACCGATACAAGGCTCTTGGCCTAACGCCCGTTGTTGCGTCTGAGATGGAGTTCTATCTCGTTGATGACAGTGGCAAAGAAATCCGCCAACCCAAAAGCCCTCGTTCGGGCAAGCGCCGCCCGGGTGCAGAGATACTTTCGCTGCGTGCACTCGACAGCTTTGATCTCTTCTTCAACGAGCTCTACGACGCCTGTGAAGCGATGGACATTCCGACGGATGCGGCCACATCCGAGGTCGGTCTTGGACAGTTTGAGATCAACTTGATGCACGTCGATGACGCGCTCAAAGCCGCCGATGATGCCTATCTCTTCAAAATGCTCGTCCGCGGACTTGCACGCAAACACGGTATGGCCGCGTCCTTCATGGCAAAACCCTATGAAGAGTACGCGGGCAACGGGATGCATGTTCATTTCTCGGTCAATGACAAAGACGGCAACAACGTCTTTGCCAATGGAACATACGAAGGCTCGCCCCTGTTGCAGCAAGCGATTGCTGGATGCCTCAAGGGGATCAAGGACCTTGCGCTTATCTTTGCACCGCACGGCAACTCTTACGAGCGCCTTGTTCCTGAGAGCCACGCCCCAACTGGTATCTGCTGGGCTTATGACAATAGAACCGCCTCGGTCCGCGTCCCTGGTGGAAGCCTCAAGGCGCGCCGTATTGAGCACCGTGTGGCAGGCGGCGATGTAAACCCCTACCTCTTTCTTGCAGCGGTTTTGGGCTCTGCGCTCATCGGGATCGAAGACAAATTGACCCCGCCCCCACCCATTTCGGGTAATGCCTATGAGCAGGAGATCGACCAAATCCCTGACACTTGGGCGGATTCCATTCACACATTTGAACACAGCAAGCTTGCGCGCCGTATTTTCTCAGAGAATTTGATTGCCAACCTTGTCATGACCAAACAACAAGAGCTCCATTATCTTTCGGAACTTACGACCGAAGAACAATTGGAACTTTATCTCGATACGGTCTGAGTGGTCTTGCTGCGAGACCGCAGCGAGATTACCTTGGCGCTATCAACCCTCTAGGTGACACATGAAAATCGGTATCCTGCAAACAGGACACTCCCCCGATACGCTCCGCAACACTCTCGGTGATTACGAGCATCTTTTTCACAAGCTCCTCGGAGAAGGAGGTTTCGAATTTGAAACCTTTAACGTTGTCGATATGGAGTTTCCAAGCACTGTAAACGACTGCGATGGATGGCTCCTTACGGGCTCGCGCCATGGTGCATATGAAGACCACGCCTTCATTCCGCCGCTCGAAGACTTTATTCGCTCTGCATATGCGGCCCATGTCCCTATGGTCGGCGTTTGCTTTGGTCACCAGATCATCGCGCAAGCACTCGGCGGCAAGGTTGAAAAATTCAAGGGCGGCTGGGTCGTTGGGCGCCAAACATATCAGTTCGAAGGCCAAACTCTATCGCTGAACGCATGGCACCAAGATCAAGTCGTCGAGCGTCCCAGCGGTGCAAGCGTAGTTGCATGCAATGACATGTGTGAAAACGCAGCGCTTGTTTACGACGATCGTATTTTTACCGTTCAGGCCCACCCTGAATTCAGATCGAATTTCGTTGAGGGGCTCGCGACCTCGCGCGGTCCGGGCGTGGTGCCCGATGCGCTCCTCGAAAACGCGATGAATAACCTCGGCAAACCCACCGACAACGACGTACTTGCGCGTCGGATCACAGACTTTTTTAAGACGAAAGCAACTTCACATGAGCGACTGGACTGAAAACCTCCCCGAAGCGGCCAAAGACTATCTGGCCGGACGGCGACTGGATGAAGTCGAATGTATCGTTTCGGACCTTCCCGGCATCGCCCGCGGCAAAGCGGTTCCAGCGACCAAATTCGCAAGACAAGAGTATTTCCATCTCCCCGACAGTATATTTTATCAAACGATCACAGGGGAATGGGGCGACGCCGCAGGCGACGAAGGCTTTATCGAGAGGGACATGATCCTGCGTCCGGACATGGACACAGCAACAGCTGCACCTTGGACCGGCGACCTGACGCTCCAGGTGATCCATGACGCCTATGATCGTAAGGGCCGCGCAATCGAGTATTCGCCGCGCAATGTTCTCAAGCGCGTTGTAGACCTTTATCACAAGCAAGGCTGGGAACCCGTTGTTGCCCCTGAGATGGAATTCTATCTCGTCGCCCGCAATCTCGATCCCGCCAAGAACATCGAACCGATGATGGGTCGCTCAGGGCGTCCGGCTGCTGCACGTCAGGCCTATTCGATGACGGCAGTGGACGAATTCGGCCCCGTGATCGACGACATCTACGACTTTGCCGAAGCGCAAGGTTTCGAGATCGACGGCATCACCCAAGAAGGCGGCGCAGGTCAACTTGAGATCAACCTGCGTCACGGCGATCCCGTCAAGCTTGCTGATGAGGTGTTCTTCTTCAAACGCCTGATCCGCGAAGCGGCGATGCGTCACAACTGTTTTGCGACCTTTATGGCCAAACCCATAGCCGATGAGCCAGGCAGTGCGATGCATATCCACCATTCGGTCATCAATATGGAAGACGGCTCCAATATCTTCTCTGGTCCGCAGGGCGGAGAGACAGATGCATTCTTCCACTTCATAGGAGGCCTTCAACGGCACCTGCCGAGCGCGATTGCAGTGCTTGCGCCTTATGTGAACAGCTATCGCCGCTATGTGCGGGACCATGCAGCGCCAATCAACCTGATGTGGGGTCGCGATAACCGCACCACCGGTATTCGCATCCCGCTCTCTGGACCCTCTTCGCGTCGCGTTGAAAACCGTCTCGCAGGGATGGACTGCAACCCCTACCTCGGGATCGCAGCATCGCTCGCCTGCGGGTATCTCGGCCTTATGGAAGAAAAGCGCGCGGGCCCTTCGTTCAAGGGCGACGCTTATGAAGGCGAGGAAGATATTCCCCGCGTCATGGGCGATGCGCTTGATCTCTTTGAAGAGGCAACCAAGCTACACGAGGTATTGGGCCCCGAGTTTGCGCGCGTCTATTCGATCGTCAAACGCAATGAATACGAAGAGTTCCTTCAGGTGATCAGCCCTTGGGAACGCGAGCACCTTTTGTTGAACGTATGATCGCTTCGGCTCTTCACCTGAACGACAAAGAAGCCCAGTTCCCGACCAGCTGGTACGCCGCGACCGCGACGATCCCACCTGAGCGCCCCAGACTTAAAGGGTCGCATAAGGCAGACGTTTGCATCATTGGTGCGGGGTATACGGGCTTGCATGCTGCGCTGACGTTGCGTGAACGCGGCCTTTCGGTGATCGTCCTTGAGGCGCATCGTGCAGGTTGGGGCGCATCGGGGCGCAACGGCGGACAGGTTGGTAGCGGTCACAATAAAGGCCCAATTTGGCTTGAAAAGCATGTCGGTAAGGCTGAAGCACGCTTGCTATGGGATCTATGTGAGGAAAGCAAGGCGCTAGTCCGTCACAGCGTAGAGCGTTTTTGCCCCGACGCCCTCTATAAGCCTGGGATTTCCCATGGTGTCCAAAGCACATCAGAGTTCGACCACCTCAAGCACGAGACCGAACATCTGGCCAAGTACTACGATTACAACCAGACCGAAATCCTTTCGCCATCTGATTTTCGGGACATCGTAAAGACAGACCTGTATTGCGGCGGTACGCTAGATCACGGCGCAGGGCACATCCACCCACTGCGCTATGCCCTTGGCCTTGCGGCCGAAGCAGTTGTTGCGGGAGCACGGCTTTTTGACCGCTCCGAGGTTCATCATATCGAGCAAGGCAAGACTGTCCGCGTTCAAACGGCTCAGGGCTATGTCGAGGCGGATCACCTAATCCTTGCTGGGAACGGCTACCTGCCGCAAATTGAGAAGAAATATGCGTCGCGCGTGATGACGGTGAACAGCTTTATCGGTGCGACTGCCCCTCTTAGCGACCAAGCAAAAGAGGTGATTTCGCGCGATATTGCCGTCTACGACGATAGCAATGTCGTCAATTATTTCCGTCTCTCAGAAGACGGGCGACTTCTGTTTGGGGGGCGTGCCAACTACTCTGTGAAATTTCCCAAAGACATGGGCACGAAGTTGCACAATCGCATGGCTTTGATGTTCCCACAAATCGCAGAAGTGCCTTTTGAATATGTTTGGGGTGGCACGCTTGGCGTAACATTCACCCGACTTCCCGCTGTGCTGCGCGTTGCACCAAATATCGTGGCCGCTGGGGGGTTCTCAGGCCAAGGAGTCGCATTGTCGGGTCTTGCAGGAAAGGTGATGGCCGAAGCCGTCGCAGGACAGGCTCAAAGGTTTGACACTTTGGCACTCTTGCCAACTGTCCCCCTCCCCAGAGGTCAAATGGCAAGAGCTGCGTTATTATCACTCGCGATGAGCTGGGCGACGCTCAGAGACCGGATTGGCCTCTGATGCTTTTACTTGCCCATCTTTGATAGTTTGGTCTGAAGGTCAGCGAGTTGCTTCTTGATGACATCAAGATCGTCACCTTTGGAGTCTTCTTCCGGCTCAGGGCCCGACGAGCCCATAAAATTGCCCATTCCGCCTGTCATGGCTTTGAAGAAGGCCGCTTGCTGCGCTTGCATCGCCTCAAAGCCTGGCATCTTCGCCATTGGGCTCGCTTTGGCCATGTTTTCCATCATCTTGGACTGACCATCTCGTAGCATTTCAAAAGACGCAGCAAGGAACTGAGGCACAACAGAAGACGCTTGCGACGTGTAAGACCGCACAAGATCGGTCAGAACATCTACGGGCAGAACGCTTTCGCCGCGGCTTTCATGTTCTGCAATGATTTGAAGGAGGTATTGGCGCGTCAAGTCATCGCCCGATTTCAAATCAACGATCTGCACTTCGCGGCCTTCGCGAATAAAGCTCGCGATGTCTTCGAGTGTCACATAATCGCTGGTCTCTGTATTATAGAGACGACGGCTCGCGTATCGCTTGATGAGAAGCGGTTTATCTTTTTCGGCCACTGGGTCCTCCCGAAACTGTGCGGCAATGCAGAAAGCCTATGCTGCCTTAGCAAAAAAAGAAAGGGTGAGCTTTGCAGCTCACCCTTTGCACTTATACCGATCCAATTTGGGAGGAGGAGGGAGGAATTGGATCAGTTGGGACTTCGCGATTACTTCGCTGCAGCAGCTGCTTTTTTGGTAGCTGCGGTGATTTCTTCACCAGCTTTTTTTGCAGCAGCAGTCATGTCTTCGGTCATGGTCTTGCCGGCGGACATCATCAGCTCGAGGGTCTCGGTCTGAACTTTCTTAGCGATTTCAGCGAAAGCAGCCATGTGCTCTGCAGCCGATTCAGCCGAAGCCGAAGCAAAGTCAGTGACCGACTTAGCATAGTCAGCAGGCTCAGCCTTTGCTTTGGAAACTTCAGTTACCTTAGCGAGGGTTTCCTGGGTCCACTTTGCCGAAAGATCGGTCGACTGCTTAGCAGCAGCGATTGCAACTGCAGACATCTTTTCTGCGAGAGCTGCCTGCGACTTGTAGGCGTCTTCCATCGCTTTGGTGTCCACAGGGAAAGCACCCATGACGTCTTTGAACATAGCGGTGAAGTCTTGAGTCTTAGCCATTTTACTTACCTTTCAAAACACGCGGCGTCTGTGCCGCTCTACGTTTGCCTTGGTAAGAATATGCATGCTGCACCGCAGCAAATCAAGTATTTTTTCTGCAATGCAGCAAAAATTATTCTGCATTGCAGTATTTTCAGACACTTAGCCCTAAGACTTTTGTCCACCGAGTGACTTAACGTAAGTCCCAGGAGCATCTGCAAGTACTGGATGAGTGGAATCACCCGGGGTTCGCGCAGCAATCTGCTCCCCAGCTCTGCCTTGAAGCCATTCATTCCAAAGTGGCCACCAAGAACCCTCGTGCTGTTCCGCAGCGCTTTTCCACTCCTCAGGTGCAAGGCTCAGGTCAGGATTGGTCCAATGACCGTATTTCACTTTGGATGGTGGGTTAACGATACCAGCGATATGACCGCTGCCCGAGAGAATAAACGTTTTGTCGGCAGATCCCATTTTCTGAACGCCACGATAAGATGATCTCCAAGCCGCGATATGATCGGTATCACATGCAATAGCACAGAGTGGCACGTTCACCTCTGAAAGGCTCACATCGTGACCACAGATACTGAACGTATCGCCTGCGAACTTGTCCTCTTGGCAGAGGCCTCGCAGATATTCGACCACCATTTTCGCAGGAAGGTTAGTCCCGTCTCCATTCCAAAACAAAAGATCGAAGGCAGGCGGCGTTTCGCCCATCATGTAATATCGGATCGCCGGCTTATAGATAAGATCGTTCGAGCGAAGGAACGAGAATGTGCGAGACATATAAAAACTATCGAGCACACCGGTTTTGTATGCTTCAGCCTCGATACCATCCACGAAATCATTGGTCAGGAAGACCCCGACTTCGCCCTGATCCGAGAAATCGGTCAGCGTCGTGAAGAAGGTTGCCGAATTAACCGAATTGTCGCCTGTCTGCTTCATCAATGCCAGCGTAAGTGACAGAGTTGTACCCGCAATGCAGTATCCAACGACGTTGATCTGCTCGACATCGCAGATCGCTTTCACTTCGCGAATGGCGGTGAGATAGCCATCCTGCACATAGTCATCCATGCCGATTTGCGCATAGCTTTCGTCGGGGTTCACCCAAGACACGACGAAGAGCGTATACCCTTGATCCACGATCCACTTGATCAGCGAGTTCTGCGGTTTGAGGTCGAGAATATAAAAGCGGTTGATCCACGGAGGGAAGATCAAGAGCGGCATCGCGTGAACCGTCTCGGTCGTCGGGCTATATTGGATCAGTTCGAACATATGATTGCGGAAAACCACCTTGCCTGGAGTTGTCCCGATGTTTTCTCCGACTGAGAACGCGGACTTGTCAGCGAGTGTTACGACAAGTTCTCCATTGTTGGCCTCAAGGTCGTGAACAAGGTTTTCAAGTCCGTCAATCAGGCTCTGTCCTTCGGTCTCAATAGCGCGCTCAAGCGCATCTGGGTTCGTGCCCAGGAAGTTGGTCGGCGCCATCATGTCCATGATCTGTTGACCAAAATACTGTAGGCGCTTGCGCTCGACCTCTGAGACACCGTCCATTTCGGAAAGCGCGTCCTGCATGGACTGAGAGCCGATGAGATATTGCTGCTTAAGGTAATTAAAATAGGGGTGGGTCTTCCAAAGCGGGTTGGAAAAACGGCTGTCATCCGGCGTTTCATCGTGTGGCGCCTCGAGCTTTCCCTGAGCGAGGAGCGATTGGGCCTCGATGAAGTGCTTCACAGATTTGCCCCAGTATTCGAGCTGCTGCTCAAAAACCTTCGCCGGATTCTGAATCATTTCGTTCAAATATGCGGCTCCGGCTTTGAGATAAAGCTCCTGGGAAGGCCCTTGGAGATCTAAAGGGACTTCTCGTTTGTTCGAAAGAACCTGCACGATGCGTTGGCTAAGCTGTTCAACTTTTTGAAGATTCGCTTCAAATCGAGCTCTCGTTTCCGAGCCTGCGTCATCTGCGACCAAATCATTAGTTGTCATACGGCCCTCCCCGCCATACATTTTGCACATGCAGCATCGCCTAAGGTTGTAAACCTAGGCACAAGCTGAGTCGGGTACAGCCCGCACCAAAAGGAGACGTCGCAAGTGAAGTATATGTACACATACGACATGATGGAAAGTGTTCGTAACACAAACCAATGGCTTGGGGCATCCGCGCGCGCATTTGCCGCGTATCCTGCGATGGCTGCGCTTTCCAATCCTTTTGTCGAATGGGTCGGCGCTTGGGGCGAAGTAACCGAGCGCACTTTCGAGCGCATGGTCGTCAAACCGGACTGGGGCATTCCCTCCATCTCCATGAGCGACGGCAAGGACCACCTCGTGCAGGTTACCAAAGTAATCGAGCGCGATTTCGGCGATCTAATCCACTTTAAGGTCGTGGGCCGCAAGCCGCTCGCTCGTCGTATCCTTCTCGTAGCGCCGATGTCCGGTCACTATGCGACCCTCCTCCGCAAAACCGTGATCTCTCTACTACCAGATTGTGAAGTCTATATGACGGACTGGCACAATGCGCGCGACATTCCTGTCAGCGCGGGTAAGTTCGACGTTGAGGATTATACGCTCTACCTCGTCGATTTCATGAAGCATCTCGGCAGTGATATCCATGTAATTGCCGTTTGCCAGCCCGCGCCTTTGACTCTGGCCGCAACGGCTTATCTTGCGGAAGAAGACCCCAAGGCGCAGCCGCGTTCGCTCACGCTTATCGGTGGTCCGATTGACCCCGAGGCAAATCACACCGAAGTCACCGACTTTGGCCGGTCGGTCACGATGGGTCAGCTTGAACAGACCATGATCCAGCGCGTTGGCTTCAAATATGCTGGCGTTGGTCGACAGGTTTATCCTGGTCTTCTGCAACTCGCTTCGTTCATTTCCATGAATGCCGACAAGCACACCAAAGCATTTCAAAACCAGATTTTCCGCGCAGCCAAGGGCGATGCATCGGATCATGACAAACACAATGTATTCTACGACGAATACCTTGCAGTGATGGATATGACCGCAGAGTTCTACCTTTCCACCGTCGATCGCGTATTCAAAAAACGCGAAATCGCACGCAACGTATTCGAAGTTGCTGGTCGACTCGTCGATATCTCGAAAATTACAACCGTCGCCGTGAAAACTGTCGAAGGTGAAGAGGACGACATCTCGGCGCCGGGACAGTGCAAAGCGGCTCTGGGGCTACTCACTGGCCTTCCTGAGGATAAAAAGGCTTGGCACGTCGAGCCGGGTGCTGGCCACTATGGCATCTTTGCAGGTAAGAGCTGGCGCAACAACATTCGCCCGCTCGTGCTCGAATTCATCGACTCGAACTCGGCCCCTGCAAAGCCGCGCGTCGTCGCGACGAGCGCTTAATCATCTCAGAACGAGAGGCTGTCTCATAAACGACCGAAGCAATTCGGTCGTGACTTGGGGCTGATCGAGCATAGGAAGGTGCCCTGCTCGTTCAACCACCTCGAGTTTTGCATATGGGATCAGCTCGGCCATAAACTCGTGGCGTTTGCGAGGCGTAACGCCATCCTCTTCCCCACACATAACCAAAACTGGCTGTTTGATCTTCCGAGAGGTTCCCTGCTGGTCTTTGCGTCGCTGAAATGCTCGAAGCTGCCTGACTGAAGCATCGCCGCCATTGGCACGTGCCATTGCAACCAGCTTTGCGATACCGTCGTTCTTGGTATTGCCGCTCGTGAACCAACCACGTGACACCGTTTCGCGCACAACATCTTCGAGACGCCCCGCCTTTATCGAAACTATTTGCGTTTCGCGGATCGCAGCGTCTTGCGGAGTATCGGCCAAAGGCGTCGAACCCACGAGGGCAATCCGCGTCACGCGGTCTGGCGCGCGGCGCAGAACTTCGAGTGCAACAGCCCCACCAAGGCAATGTCCAACCAAAGCAAATTTCAGCGGCGCGCCCGAGAGGATTTCGGACGCCATTTCTTCGATACGTTCGTGAGTAGATGTTGGAGCAATCATCACAGACATATCCCGCCCCAAAGCGGTCATCTGAGTAGCAAACACTCGTGCATCACAAAACAAGCCTGGCAGGAACAACAATGGCTCAGCCATTGGCGCCCACTCGCGTCAAATACTGCATTCTAACCCCGTCTTATGTCTTTCTGACATTTTGAAAGAACCATACACGGCTTGATTGCGTTGAAAAGCGCGAGGCTCGAATATTAAAGGAGTTCTACCAAAATCCGCTCAAAGCGTTGCGCTAGAGCCGCGAAAGCACCTTGGTCACGCTATAGCTGATCAAAGAGAGGCACTCGGGCGTCGAAAAGCGATGGTCCGCACCTTTCACCAGTGTAAGTCGGATGTCATCGCCTTCGACATGGTCCATCAAGCGAACGGCAACAGCTTGATCAACATCCAAATCGGCAGTGCCTTGCAAAAAGCGCACAGGGAACGCAAGAGGCAGCGGGCTCCGCAGGACAAGACGATTGCGGCCTTCTTCGATCAAGCGCTTGGTGATGATATATGGATCGCCGTATTCTGACGGAAGAGCAACTTTACCTGCGCTTTCAAGCTCTGCCTTCTGAGCATCGGAAAAACCATTCCACATGCTGTCTTCGGTAAAGTCGGGTGCAGCGGCAATGGTGACAAGTCCTGCGACCTTTTCAGGCATCTCGCGCGAGACCAGAAGCGAAATCCATCCCCCCATCGAGGAGCCGACCAAGACTACGGGTCCCTCCACCAAGCTAAGCGCGGCGCAGGCATCTTCGAACCAATCGCCGATGGCGCCGTCCTCGAAATTGCCGTCGCTCACTCCATGACCCGAGTAATCGAACCGCAAAAAAGCACGCCCCTGGGCCTTTGCCCAATCTTCGAGGTGAATAGCCTTGGTGCCTTCCATGTCTGACTTGAAGCCCCCAAGAAATACGACAGCAGGAAGCGCACCAGCGGTGTAATTATAGGCAATTCGGCGTCCCTGCGGGGTTGTCAAATAGTCAGTCACGGTTCTTGTACCTTTCGCGATTTCTTCAGAAGAAACATCACCATCTCGCCCCGAATGACAAGGGTTGGGCGCTTAAAAGTCACATTAATAGCTGGCACATTTGATCATGCGTCGATCAAGACTTGACGTGGTCGAGCGTCGAGGCCAAGAAACGTGCCGAACATATTACCCGCAACCGGGCGTTCCGTGGGCGCCAAACTGACGAGGAGCTAGGCTAATGAGCCAGATTTCCCTTACATTCCCCGATGGCAATTCGCGTTCCTATGACGCAGGTGTCACGCCTGCCGAAGTCGCGGCATCCATTGCCACCTCTCTGGCCAAGAAAGCCATTTCAGCCCAAGTGAATGGCAAGCATTGGGATCTTCAGTGGCCGATCCTTGAGGATGCGCAGATAGCCATCAACACGATGAAGGACCCTGCCCCTGCGCTGGAACTCGTCCGTCATGACCTTGCACACATTATGGCCCGCGCAGTTCAAGAGCTTTGGCCGAACGTCCAAGTCACAATTGGCCCCGTTATTGAAAACGGCTGGTACTATGACTTTGACCGCGAAGAGCCCTTCACCCCCGAAGACCTCGCTGTCATCGAAAAGAAGATGCGCGAGATCATCAACAAGCGCGACGAGGTTCGCACCGAAGTGTGGGACCGCGACCGCGCAGTTCAGCATTATAAGGACAAGGGCGAACCCTATAAGGTCGAGCTGATCGACGCGATCCCCGGCAACGAGCCGCTTCGGATGTATTGGCATGGCGAATGGCAGGATCTCTGCCGTGGTCCTCACCTTCAGAATACCGGCCAAGTGCCCGCGGATGCGTTCAAGCTTATGAACGTCGCGGGCGCCTATTGGCGCGGCGACTCCAGCCGTGCACAGCTTCAGCGTATTTATGGCGCGGCCTTCCTCAACAAAGAGGACCTCAAGGCCTACCTCAACCGTCTTGAAGAAGCCGCCAAGCGCGACCACCGCAAGCTTGGTAAAGAAATGGACCTCTACCACATGCAAGAAGAGGCTCCCGGTCAGGTGTTCTGGCACCCGAACGGCTGGACGGTTTACACCACGCTCCAGGATTACATGCGCCGCCAACAGCGCCGCGATGGTTATGTCGAGGTGAACACACCGCAAGTGGTGAACCGTAAACTCTGGGAAGCGTCGGGCCACTGGGAGAACTATCAGGAAAACATGTTCATCGTCGAAGTGGACGAGGATCATGCCCGCGAAAAGACTGTGAACGCTCTCAAGCCGATGAACTGCCCTTGCCACGTGCAGGTCTTTAACCATGGCCTAAAGTCTTACCGTGATCTCCCATTGCGTATGGCGGAATTCGGATCTTGCAACCGCTATGAACCCTCGGGCGCTCTGCACGGGATTATGCGCGTGCGCGGCTTTACTCAAGACGATGCGCACATTTTCTGCACCGACGACCAGATCGAGTCGGAAACCAAAAAGTTCATCGAATTCCTGTCCAAGATTTACGACGACCTCGGCTTCCATAATTGGAAGATCAAGCTCTCGACCCGCCCTGAAAAGCGTGTGGGCAGCGATGAAAGCTGGGATCGTGTCGAAGCAGCCTTGGGTGATGCTTGTAAAGCGGCTGGTTACGACTTTGAAATCCAAGAAGGCGAAGGCGCGTTCTATGGCCCCAAGCTCGAGTTTGTTCTGACCGACGCCATTGGCCGTGACTGGCAGTGTGGCACGCTTCAGGTGGACCCGAACCTGCCCGAGCGTCTCGATGCGAACTACATTGGCGCTGATGGTGCAAAACATCGTCCCGTCATGCTCCACCGCGCAGTGCTGGGTTCGTTCGAGCGCTTTATCGGCATTCTGATCGAAGAACATGCGGGTAAATTCCCGTTCTGGCTCGCGCCGCGTCAGGTCGTCGTTGCTTCTATCGTCTCTGATGCCGACAGCTATGTGCATGAAGTGGTCGAGATGCTCAAAGCCAAGGGCATCCGCGCCGAAGCCGACACGCGTAACGAAAAGATCAACTACAAGATCCGCGAGCACTCGCTTGGCAAGGTTCCGGTGATCTTTGCAATCGGTGCCCGTGAAGTTGAAGAGCGCACGGTTTCAGTACGCCGCCTTGGCGAACAGCAGACTTCGGTCCGCTCAGTTGACGAGATGATTGCGGAACTCTCTGGCGAAGCAACTCCGCCCGATCTTCGTTAAACTGGTCTAATTTCGCGAATTAGAAGGCGCGCTTCTTTAGAAGTGCGCCTTTTCTTCATCTGGTTTGCCAGCAGCAATCGCGAAGAGGCCGCCAAGTCCCGCCATTCCAATGGGGAACATCGTGGCAAAGTTAAAGCCAAACGCTCCATACATTGCGGCGGCCGACACGATCATCAGAACGCCGCCCCAAAGTGCCCGCGCCCGAGCCATGCCGCCTCCCGCAATTGCAAGCAGGGGCGCAAGAAAGCTCGCCATCTTGATGAACTCAGGATTGGTCACAAAGCCAAAGGTTTCGCCCACTTCCTGATAACTCTCGGTGAGCGAGACATAGCCATAACTGAAGAATCCAACAACGACACCAATCAGTCCGGCAAAAATTCCAAGCATCAAAGCAGCGTTGCGCATCTTATTCTCCCTCTGGCTCGCCCCTCTAAATAGGTGAGGTGCGGCAATTATCCAAGAAGCGCGTCCTGAACATCTTTTTTCCAGCCGAGATAAAGCACGCCCTCGTGTTCTATCACTGGGCGCTTCATCAAAGTCGGGTGCTGAGCGAGGAGCAGCGCGGGATCAGCAGACTTTTCTTCATCCGTCAGACTGCGCCAAGTGGTCGAAGCCCGATTGATCGCCACATCACCAAATGCCCCCAAGATCGCCAAGCGATCCGCCGCGCTCAGGCCGTCGGCCCGGACATCAACGACTTCGGGCGTCATTCCATTTTCTGCCAAAGCTTTGAGCGCTTTGCGGCAAGTGTCACAGGTTTTCAGTCCAAAGAAGCGCATTTTCTCTCCATTTTCGGCTATTTGGCGGAAAAGTAATCATTCTGACAAGGTTGTCATTTGTATTTTGAAAATCCGTGCTAAGCTTTCGGATAGGGCAAAGAGCGACATTGATCTTCGCTTGGAGTTTTGCCCCGACCCTTGTTCAGGGTCAAACTACAAAGGAGACACGGGAATGCCCAACGGCACCGTAAAATGGTTCAATACAACAAAAGGTTACGGCTTTATCGCTCCTGATGATGGCGGCAAGGACGTATTTGTTCACATCTCTGCCGTAGAACAGTCGGGGCTTACAGGCCTTGCTGACAATCAGAAGGTGGAATTTGAACTGATCGAAGGGCGCGACGGACGCCAAATGGCAGGCACCATCAAGAAGGCTGACTAAGCTTTTACTCTTGCCAGAAATACCAATTGCACAGGGCCCGCCTAAAACGCGTTGGCCCTGCGCCCTTTTCAGGCTTGGCCTTCTGTAACGCGCCGCTTACAAAGTGAGGAAGAAATCTGGAGGAGATGGCGCCTTGCAGCAGTATCACGATGCTCTGAGAACCGTTCTGGAAAAGGGCGACACGACGACGGATCGCACTGGCACCGGCACGGTTTCATATTTTGGGCTACAAGCGCGCTATCCGCTTGCCGATGGCTTTCCGTTGGTGACGACCAAAAAGCTTCACCTCAAGTCCATCATTCACGAGCTTTTGTGGTTCCTCGCAGGGGATACCAATATCAAGTATCTCAAGGATAATGGCGTTTCGATCTGGGACGAATGGGCTGACGAAAATGGGGACCTTGGCCCCGTTTATGGCCGTCAGTGGCGTGATTTCCCGCAACTGATTGAGGCTGGCAAAGACGCAAGTGGTCACCCGATTTACCATCGCGGCAGCGTTGACCAGATCAAGACGCTGGTTGATACGATCAAGCAAAGCCCTGACAGCCGCAGGCTGGTGGTGTCCGCGTGGAACCCCGGTGAAGTTAAGGATATGGCTCTCCCGCCCTGTCACACGCTTTGGCAGGTCAAAATCAATGGCGGCAAGCTTCACCTACAACTCTATCAGCGTTCGGCTGATATGTTCCTTGGCGTGCCATTCAATATCGCGTCTTACGCGCTTCTTCTAAAGATGCTTGCACATGTTACGGGATATGAAGAAGGCGACTTCGTCCATTCGATCGGAGACGCGCATATCTACTCCAACCACATGGATCAGGTGAACTTGCAGCTCTCCCGCAGCCCCAAACCGCTTCCCGAGCTGCGCATCAAGCGCAAGGTGAATTCGCTCTTTGATTTCACATTCGATGATTTCGAAGTCATCGGCTATGATCCTGATCCCACCATCAAAGCACCGGTGGCAGTATGATTTCGCTTATCGTTGCGCGCGCCCGTAACGGTGCCATTGGGCGCGAGAACACGATCCCTTGGCATGCGCCTGAAGACCTCAAGTTTTTTCAGCGCGAAACTTTGGGCGGCGTCATTATCATGGGGCGCAACACTTGGGAGAGTCTCCCATTTAAGCCTCTCAAAAACCGTGTGAATATTGTAGTCTCGACCAAAGGGGTCCCCGAGGCAGAGTTCGTTTTCCCTTCACTTGATGTAGCGATCACTGCCGCTCATGAGATGGGGCACAGGCGAATATACGGGATTGGCGGCGCAGGTATCTATCGCGAACTTCTGCCCAAAGCCGATCGCCTCTTGATCACCGAAGTGGATATGGACGTGCAGGATGCTGACACGTTTTTCCCCGAAATCGAACAAGACGAATGGCACGAAGTTGGCCAACATGTGCTTCGAGACGTAGGGCCACGCTGTACGTTGGTAGAGCTCATCCGCCGCCGGTAAAACGTCTATATCTAGGTGTTCAGCAAAATTTATTTCCACATAGCGTAGTTTTTTGGGGTTGCGAGGCCGATTCTGAAGCCTGCTCTGGTTGACAGACTTCGACTTGCAAGCAAAGGTGCCTTAACCCAAACGGATATAGATACCTACCTATGTATAGTCTCATCATTTGCCTCGCTGCTGTGTTACCCCTTTTCGCCGCAGGCTGTACTGGGACAAATCCGCTTGCAGATGATCTTGCGGGCTTGATTAGCAACGGCGGCGACACGACCACCGAGAGCGATACCAATGGCATCACAATCACAGGCACGACGCTGGCGCCGAGCACCACGAACGCAAATGGTGTGGAGCAAATCATTCGCTACGAAGCATCAGACTCGGGGTTTGGCGGCCTATCACGCGGCTTTACTTATGTTTCGGCCAACGACACGATTGTCATCGACAACATCGCATTCGATGGTGGCAACGTTTATGTTCGCGGTAATGCTGTAAGCCAGGTCAATAACTATCCCGTTTACGAAGCAGACGCGACCGCGATTGATCCGCTGACAGGCAAGACAATTCCGCAGGTCAACAACTATCGTGCACTCGTAGGTTTCAGTACGAAGCAAGTTGATGGCGCGCCTCGTTCTGCTTTTGCGATCAACCGTACCGGCGGCTATGTGCAATATGGCTTTGGCGGCTTTGTTTATCAGCGCCTTGGCGGTGTTACGATGCCAACAACAGGCCAAGCGGTATTCGAAGGTGATTATGCCGGCATGCGAGTTTTCGACACGATGGGTGGCCTTGAATACACCGAAGGCGATATCCAGTTGGTTGTTGATTTCAACGACTTCAATAGCGGCGCTACTATCAACGGCGACATCAAGAACCGGCGCGCCTATGACATAAATGGCAACCTGATTACACTAGGTGGCACAGGAAACCTCGCACTTCCCAACCTTCAGATCACGGTCACCAAAGATGACACGGGCATCGCTGCCAATGGCGAGGTGACAGGATCAATCGGTTCTTTCACCACGGCCTCTGGTGGCGCGGCTCAAGCCTACGAAACCGGCAAGTATTATGCGATATTGTCGGGTGACGCGACGAGCGCTTCGGATGGCGGCGAGATTGTAGGCATTATCGTTATCGAATCCACCGATCCGCGTTACACTGGTGTTAAAGCACAGGAAACAGGCGGATTTATCGCCTATCGTTAAGTTTGGCGGTTATGCGTATTCGTTCTCTCGTTTTTGCCTTTGTCTGCGCAGCATCCTCTGTCGCAGCGCAGAACGTTGAGTTCACGCCAGAAGAAGCAAGAAACGTTGCGATTGCTGCCGTTAATAATGGCGATTTTGAAACAGCGGGCCAACTTTCCACCGCACTCCTTCAGCGCAACCCTCAAGACGTAACAGCCCTAATCGTGCGGGCCCGCGTGGCAATTGCGACTGGACAATTTGACGACGCCAAAACCCTCGCAGGCACCGCGTTTTCGATCTCGGAAAATGATCATGCGCGATTTGCTGCGGCGCGGGTGGTTGCCCTTGCCCACGCTAATAAGAATGAATTTACGCGTGCACAGTTATGGCTTCGCCGCGCACGTCAAGCTGCCCCTGACGATCAGGCACGGGCCATTGCCGCACAAGACTTTCGGATTGTTGAAGGACGAAATCCGCTTTCGATTATATTAAGCTTTGGCATAAGCCCGAGCAACAACGTGAACAATGGAAGCTCCAAGTCACAAGTTATTGCGCCGGATTGGGCGGATTTCTTGAAGTCCTATCTGGGAAGTAACGCAGTCGTCGGGGATGTCGTTGATCTCTCTGCAAGCTCGCAGGCGATAAAAGGATATAATATTCAGGCGGGACTTAATCTTGGGTTCACCTTGAGCCAAACGCCCAACTCACGAACCTCTCTTACCTTTAGCGCAAGCGCCAATCAGGTTCTTTTTACAAGCGCTGAGCGGGCCGCAAATCCGACTATCGATCCTAATTCCTATTCCACGCAAAGCGTGAGTTTTGGTCTGGATCGTGTTTGGGCCGCAAATTCTGGGGGCTATTATGCTGTTTCCCCCGAGATTTCGCAGGTCTGGTATGGTGGCACTGTGCTTCAACGAAGCTTGGCGATCAATGCCAAGCGGTTTTGGTCGATCGATGCGCAAAATGGATTAACTCTATTGCCGCGCTACGAGCTGACAAGCTATCCCGCAAGTTCAGACGAAAGCCAAACCTTTGGCGTTTCCGGGCAATGGCAACATGTGATGGAAAGCGGCGGGCGACTGGGTTTTGACGTCAATACGAGCAAAGTAAGCGCGGTCGATCCGCTCAAAGCAAGCTTTGGCGGTGGTGTTTCAGTTTCCTATTCACATCCTGTCCCGATCTTCGGCTTCGAGTTCTCTGGCTCTACCGGTCAAAGCTGGCGCAGGTTTGAAGGTTGGAACGGCGGTTCAGGCACCAGAACGGACGCGACATTCAACTTGGGCCTAAATATCGCGGCACCGAAGGCCGAAGTTTACGGCTTTGTGCCTGTTGTCACGATCAGCGGGTCCGCAACGCGGAGCGACCGAGACCTCTATGACAAGACGGTCACGAGTGTAGGGCTTAATTTCAAATCAGCTTTCTAAAAGCTACTTGCATCCGCTGGAACGGGCGTCAAACTCTCCCAAAGAAATAGGAGTTAGACGATGCCCTTGAAATATCTTCACACGATGGTTCGTGTGCTCGACCTTGAGAAATCGGTTGCATTCTACGAGCTACTCGGCCTGCGCGAGACGCGCCGCTCGGAAAGCCAAGGCGGGCGATTCACACTCGTTTTCATGGCGCCTCCGGGTCAAGAGGAATGCCCTGTCGAGTTAACCTATAACTGGGATGGGGATGACGGGCTACCTTCTGACAGCCGTCACTTTGGACACCTCGCCTATGCGGTGGACAACATCTATGAGACTTGTCAGCACCTGATCGATAACGGTGTCACGATCAACCGACCTCCGCGTGATGGCCGGATGGCTTTTGTTCGCTCGCCCGATAACGTTTCTATCGAAATCCTTCAGGCAGGTGATGCTCTGGAACCAGCGGAACCTTGGACCAGCATGCCGAACATCGGACACTGGTAGTCGAATTGGACGGATCAGTAGATATAGCGAATCTGGTCCGCCCAATACCGCTCTACGCGGCGCAACGATGAAGTGATGTGATCAATCCCATCAAGATCGAGCACCCCGCGATCAAGCATGCCTTCGGAATGACGCGAGAAAAGTTCGGAAATGATCCCGCGGATTCGGCGCCCCTTTTCGGTGAGCCTTACCCGCACAGATCGTCGGTCAACATCACAGCGTTGATGGTGCATATAGCCAAGCTCGACAAGCTTCTTGAGATTATAGCTGACGTTAGATCCCTGATAGTATCCGCGCGACTTGAGCTCGCCAGCGGTGACCTCGTGTTCACCGACATTGAAGAGTAGCAAAGCCTGTACCGGATTGATTTCAATCAGGCCAAGACGCTCGGCTTCATCTTTAATGACATCAAGCAGCAGACGGTGCAGACGTTCAACAAGCGTCAAGGTATCGAGATAGCTCGTCATAAAGGCCGCATTCTGTGCCGCCATCGGCACAAAATGGGTGGGAGCACTTGGTATCGCAGTGAGTTGTGTCATCGGTTTGTTCTCCTTTTCAGCAACTAGGCCAAGAATAGAGATCAAACCGAGAACATTTGGTTAAACCACGACATAAAAGATTGCTAAAATTGTGGTAATAACAATCTATTAAGCAGGCCGGGTGAGGCCGTGTGCGCCGTCAGCAATTTTAGCAACCAAATCCGCGTGCTGACTTGGCGCATCCATTTGACCGCTCACCCACTGATACAGGTCCTGATCATTCTCTTCGAGGAGCGCCTCATAGGCGTCTAGTTCAGCATCTGACATCGATGCGAGATGACTGTCGGCATAGGCCGACAAGATCAGGTCCATTTCCTTGATGCCACGACGCATAGAGCGCATAGCAAGGCGTTTGATGCGGATAGAACGGTCTTCGCTCATACATTGTCCTTTACAGCCGCGCGTAGGCGCTTTTCCAGTTGCCCCAACCGTTCGACCGAACCCGCCATTTGTGCGCGCAGAGTGCGCAACTCAGAAAAGATCGCAGATACGTCAGGGGATAATTCGTTTTCTGACGGATGACTAAGCCCCTCGCCCTCTCCAGACAACAGCCATTGAAGCGAGACACCCAAAATTCCTGAAAGCATTTGCAGTCGGTTCGCGCGCGGTTCTTTTATGTCATCTTCCCAGGCACGCAGTGTCTCAAGTTTCACACCGACTTTGGACGCCAGTTCTTTTTGACTTAGACCAGAGGCCTCGCGTGCGCCGGTCAAACGATCCCCAAAGGTTGCCTGTTCTTCGCTGTACCAGTTGTCTTCATTTTTCTTGCCCATATCGCGCTCCTTTTTTGCTTGTTGCTTGATCGGTGCAATCGTCCACCATATGACACATGCACTGGCAAAAGACCACCGGAGCATCCTGATGACTTTCCTTTCAGCGACACTTGATCGCGTAAAACCCTCACCCACTATTGCGGTGACGACGAAAGCGCAGGAGCTAAAAGCCGCTGGCCGAGACATAATCGCGCTAGGCGCAGGCGAGCCAGATTTCGACACTCCCGAGAATATTCGTGAGGCTGCAAAGCGTGCCATCGACGAAGGCAAGACACGATACACTGCGGTCGACGGTATACCTGAACTCAAAAAGGCAATCTGCGCAAAGTTCGAGCGCGAAAATCGGCTGAGCTATACACCGGCGCAGGTTACAGTTGGGACTGGCGGTAAGCAGGTGCTTTATAATGCTCTGATGGCCACATTGAACCCCGGCGACGAAGTGATCATCCCTGCGCCCTATTGGGTCTCATACCCTGATATGGTTTTGTTGGCAGGTGGCTCTCCTGTCGTTGTTGAGTGTTCGCTTGAGAACCACTTCAAGATCACAGCCGAACAACTCGAAGCCGCAATCACTCCAAAAACAAAGTGGTTCCTTTTTAACTCGCCCTCGAACCCGACGGGTGCCGGATACAACCGCGAAGAACTCAAAGCTCTGACTGACGTTCTTTTGCGTCACCCGCATGTTTGGGTGCTGACGGACGACATGTACGAGCATCTCGTATTTGACGACTTCGAATTTTGCACCCCCGCAGAAGTCGAGCCAGCGCTCTACGAGCGCACGCTAACTGTAAACGGCGTTTCTAAATCCTACGCGATGACTGGCTGGCGGATCGGCTATGCTGCTGGCCCTGTGCCGCTGATCAATGCCATTCGGAAAATCCAGTCTCAGTCAACGTCCAACCCCTGCTCCGTTAGCCAATGGGCCGCAGTCGAAGCGCTCAATGGACCACAGGTTTTTCTTGAAACAAATAAAGCGGTCTTTCAGCGCCGACGCGATCTCGTAGTTGGGATGCTGAACGAAGCAAAGGGGATCACTTGCCCCGTTCCAGAAGGCGCCTTTTATGTCTATCCCGATATTTCAGGCTGTATCGGCAAAACATCTGCAAATGGCGTAAAAATAGAGAACGACGAGGAGTTCGTATCGGCCTTGCTCGAAGAAACTGGAGTTGCTGTGGTGTTTGGAGCAGCATTCGGTCTTTCACCAAACTTCCGTGTCAGCTACGCTACATCTGATAATGATCTGCGAGAGGCTTGCTCGCGGATACAAAAATTTTGTGACGGTTTGTATTAAGGGGTAAGCGATGAGCGGAGATCTTCCGGACTATTATTTTCGGGTTCGTGAAAACGGCGCGGTGGTGTTCAAGGTTGACACCGAGAACCGACAACGCCGGATCGAAATGAACCAGATCGCAGTCATCAACGTCAAAAATGGTGACATCAAACCCCAAGGCGACCGCATGCTCACCGAAGCGGATCTCAAAGAGATCAAGTCTTGGATGGAAGAGCGTAATCGCATACTCATGCAGCGTGATATCGATGATATCTTCCGTGCCGTCGACCACAGGAACCTAACCACGCAATGGGCACAAGCGCGCGCTACGGACGAGCAGCTTGAGGAGGTGACAGACACGCTCCTTCTTGCAATGCATGATCTTCGGACCGTTTTGGTTCGCAAAAAGGCTGACCGAATTCTCAAACCGTCAACCACCAAAGAAAACACCAACTAGGTTATACGGCTTTCGGTCCAATCTTAACAGAGTTGCCCCAAAACCGTGCCATCATACTGAAAGCGGCAGCACCTAACCCCGCAGAAAGTCCGAACCAAAGACCGACAGGTCCAAGGCCGAAGACGAATGCGAACAAATAGGACGACAACAGCCCGATAATCCAATAGCTGACGACGGCAAGCCACATTGGAACAGTCGTGTCGTGCACCCCACGCAAAAGCGACAAGGCAACGATCTGACCGCTGTCCATGAACTGGAACATAGTCGATACGATGACAAGCGTAGAGCCGATGCTGAGAAGCTCGATCAACCTAGGTTCGTGTGGATCTAGAAAAATCATCACGAGCTGGCTCGGGAACACGCAGAAAACGCAGATCACCAGCACACCAAAGAATCCTGCGATGGAAATTGCCGCTTTTGCCACCTTTCGCAGTTCATCTTCGTTTTTGTTTCCATAGGCTCGTCCTGCAAGAACCGTTGCAGCTTGGCTCATGCCAACATGGAACATGAATGTGAGTGCGGTAAGCTGGAGCGCTATCCCGTGGGCGGCAAGCTCGATCTCACCTATCCAACCCATCATGATTGCGCTTGCCGAGAACATTCCGCCTTCGGCAAGCGAGGTAAGACCAATGGGAATTCCCATTCCGGCAACTTTTCTAAACAGCTCCCAATCGGGCTTCCAAATGCGTTGGAATAGCAAGAAGCGGTATTCTTTGAAATGGACAAAGAGAATATAGGAAGCAAGCATGCCGATCTGCACCAGAACCGAGGCATAGGCCGCTCCGCGAATGCCAAGTTCCGGTGCACCAAAGCTCCCGAAGATCAGCAGGTAATTCACTGCAGCATTTAAGGCGATCCCACCTATCGTTACCCAAAGCTGGATCTTCGCGTGATCCATAGCGGATAAGAATGACCTCAAAGACATGAGGACTAATGCTGGCAACATGCCGAACATTGCAATCCGCAAATAATCCTGAGCAAGAGCAGCGACTGTTGGCGTCTGCCCCATTGAACACATCAAGAATTCTGACCACCACATCAACGGGAAGACCGCCACAAAAAAGGCGACCCCGAGCCACATGGACATGCGTGTTGCTCGGCGGGCAAGAACGCGATCACCCGATACAACGGCGGAAGACACAATCGGCAGAACAGCCATTCCAAAACCGCTTCCGAACATGAAAATGACGAAATAGAACGACGTAGCGACGGTTGCGGCCGCGAGTGCCGAAATATCATAGCGCCCAAGCATCAAGGTGTCAGTCATGTGGATTGCGAAAGCAGCCACATTTGTTCCAACCAAAGGAATTCCAAGTCGCAAGAGTGCGATGACGTAATCCCAGACCTCTTTCTTGCCGGACTGCATGACCAGTTCCTAAATAATACCTGTTACACCCAAGACGCAGACGAGCGTTGAGCTTATTCTTGATGGGTCCCGTTAAGGGCTAATTTGGCTCGAGCGCAAGCAGAACGCTCAAAACTGTTCGCAAGTGATGACCACTGTATCCGCGAATGCCTCGCCAAAGGGAGGAAAAATGTCTTCGCCGGTCAAATCTCCGACTTGAACTCCCCCTAAAATTGTGGTGGCCGACTCATGTGCCTTATCCATATCGGCTTTGATGACCTTTGATGGGCATGCGAGCGGTCCTTCAATTTTCAATTCAGAAACAATGCTATAGGCAGTAATATAGGCAGGATCAAAGACCTTGATTGTGACGGTGTCGGTCGCCCCAAGAGATCGAGAAAGTGATCTTCTATATTTTTCTCTGATGTGACCAAATTCAAAAGTCATCGACGCCATTTCACGCGGCAAGAGGCTCATATCCTCGTCCCCTACGCGGACGACAAGATCGCCTTTGAACTCTGGGGGCCAATCGAGCACCAGCTCACGGAGCCTTGAAATTTCGTCCTCAGACAACCGCATCGTTTCATCTTCATCTGCGCCGATTTCATGAGCAAGCAGATGGGTAAATTCCTGATCATAGAGCCAATCAATGCCAATCGCTTCGAGCGCCCCAGTTTCATCGGCAAACAAAGTAACTGTCGTCTGCACGAAAATCAGAGGCAGAGCCGCACCAACAGTAGGAACGAGCGCGAAAAAAGCCGCAATCAGAACATGACGAAACATGGGTTGGCCTAGATCTCTGAACGCCATGTTCCATGCTTCGGCGTAAAGCCGACGAGGCGCTTTGCCTTGTCATTCGAGTAAAACGTCTCGAATTCGCCTATGTTACGCTTTAGCGCCACATCTTTGTAAAATTCCTCAATCACCTGAGCAGAGGGAATGCCAACGGAGCTGTCATCGTTGGATACATTGAAAACCTCGTATCCGAGACCATCCGTGTTCAGGCAGCATTCGACCATATGGGCTAGATCGCGCGCGTCGATATAAGCGAAAATATTGCGACGACGCTTAGCGGGGTCTTCAATAAATGCGGGGAAGTTCTGAGTGTATTCATGCGGCTCGATCACGTTATTGATCCGGAAGCCATAGATATCGGCACCTGTTCGCGCTTGAAAACTCTTTGCTGTAACTTCGTTGACCACTTTGGACATGGCATAGCTGTCTTGGGGAACCGTTGGATGCTCCTCGTCCACGGGGATATACTCTGGTTTGACTTCGCCATCTGCAAAGCAAACGCCATAAGTTGTCTCGGAACTTGCGAAGATGACCTTTTTGATCCCGAATTTTGCGGCCGCGTCGAGTACGTTATATGTGCTTAGAACGTTCACTCGATAAGTCTCGTTATCGGGCACCAAAAGAATGCGGGGCACTGCCGCGAAATGAACGATCGCGTCATATTTGGGCACGCCCGTACCAGGTTCCAGCTCATGAAAATCGGCATATGCGTGAAGCGCGTTTAGGACCTGCCCCGCATCTGTCAGATCCACTTTGATATTGTGCACCTTGGGGTGATCAAGAGGTACAAGATCAGCATTAGTCACCAGATGGCCAAGTGAAATAAGATGATCAACTGTGTAGCGTCCAGCTTTTCCGCTGCCGCCCGTCATGAAAATGCGCATTGAAGGTCCTCCACTAATTGGAGGATAACTCTTGCCTCGGCACGTTCAAGACCTGTCCTACCTGCGCTAACATAAGATTTACAATGATCTTATGGGCGACACCCACAGGGATCATGTAAATCCGCCCAAAGAGGTTATGAGTGATCACAGATGATGTAATTGCAAGAACACCATCTGTTGTCGTGACACTGGTCATGACATCCAAATGTTTATCTCGTTCAGTCAGAACCAGAACCTGATCTGAAATTTCTTCGATCAGGAAAAAGTCTATTTTGTCACCAACACCGAGAGGTCCCTGACGATCTCCTGTAAAGCCGCCAATCTTTTTCACCCCAAAAAGTGATGAGATCGCGTCTCTTAACCTAAAGGCGAGCGCTATGCCTGGGATCGGTCGCGACATTGTAAGATCCCAAGCCTCAAGTGCAGTCACCTCTCGCTTGAGCGGCACAGCTCTCACATCAAAATAGGCAAGCCGATCAGAGGGTCCCAAGGTCTTTGATTGGCTCGGAGGGGCATTCAAAACGAGAACTTTAGCCATATCACCTCCATCTAACGCAACTCATTCGTTCTAATCTGGACCAGAACATCTTCCCCCTGCCCCTTGGATTTGCCATATTGTCGCAAACATAGAGAAAAGAGCAGAGCAATGGCCGACGATCTCCTGTCAGGGGCACAGCCCGAAACCACCTATGATGCATCCTCGATTGAGGTGCTTGAAGGGTTAGAGCCTGTTCGCAAACGTCCGGGCATGTACATCGGGGGCACCGACGAGCGGGCGCTCCACCACATGGTTGCCGAAATTCTCGACAACTCGATGGATGAAGCCGTTGCTGGCCACGCCAATCGCATCGAAGTAGAGCTTCACGCAGACTACTCGATTTCTGTACGCGACAATGGTCGCGGGATGCCCGTAGATCCTCACCCCAAGTTTCCGGGCAAGTCTGCTCTCGAAGTTATTCTTACGGTTCTACACGCAGGCGGTAAGTTCTCGAACAAAGCCTATTCGACCTCTGGGGGCCTCAATGGTGTGGGTTCGTCGGTTGTGAACGCTCTTTCCGATCTTATGGTCGTTCAGGTCGCACGCAACAAAGAGCTCTATGAGCAGAGCTTCTCGCGCGGTGTCCCACAAGGTCCAATCCAAAAGATCGGCGCTGCTCCAAATCGTCGCGGCACCACTGTGACATTCCACCCCGATGCCGAGATTTTTGGCTCGCTCAAGCTCAAACCTGCCCGTCTCTACAAGATGGTGCGCTCCAAAGCTTATCTCTTCTCCGGCGTTGAAATCCGCTGGAAGTCCGAAATTGACGACGGTGAGACCCCTCGCGAAGCAACGTTCCATTTCCCCAATGGTCTAGCCGACTTCCTCAACCAAACGCTTGAAGGCGTTATGGTCTATTCCGAACGACCCTTTGCCGGCAAAGTTTCGTTCGAGGAAAAGTTTGGCGTTCCGGGGTCAGTCGAATGGGCAATCAACTGGACACCTTCGCGCGACGGCTTCATTCAGTCATATTGTAACACCGTTCCCACTCCCGAAGGCGGCACACACGAGGCTGGTTTCTGGGCAGCAATGCTCAAGGGCGTAAAGGCCTATGGCGAACTTGTTGGGAACAAAAAGGCCGCTCAGATCACACGCGAAGACATGCTCACAGGGGGCTGCGCCCTAATTTCGATCTTTATCCGTGAGCCGTCCTTTGTGGGCCAAACCAAAGACCGTCTCTCGACAGAAGAAGCCTCGAAATGGGTTGAAACAGCCGTTCGTGACCACTTTGACAACTGGCTTGCCGCGGACAACAAATCCGCTGGCGCAATCCTTGATTTCCTTGTCCTGCGTGCCGAAGAGCGTCTTCGTCGCCGCCAAGAAAAGGAAACCGCACGAAAGTCCGCGACAAAGAAACTCCGCCTTCCAGGAAAGCTTACTGACTGCACGGCAAAGAACCGTGAGGGCACAGAGCTGTTCATCGTCGAAGGCGACTCTGCTGGTGGTTCGGCCAAAGGAGCGCGTATCCGCGAAACCCAAGCGCTCTTGCCGCTCAAAGGTAAGATCCTCAACGTTTTGGGCGCCGCATCCAACAAACTTACGACTAACCAAGAGATCAATGACCTTTGCGAAGCACTTGGTGTGCGGATGGGGACCAAGTTCAATCTTGATGACCTTCGCTATGACAAGATCATCATCATGACCGATGCTGACGTTGATGGTGCCCACATCGCTTCGCTCTTGATGACTTTCTTCTTTACGCAGATGCGGCCGCTCATCGATCACGGCCACCTTTATCTAGCCTGTCCGCCGCTCTATCGCCTGACGCAAGGCGCGCGCCGCCTCTATGTGGCTGATGACGCCGAAAAGGACGCCGCGATGGCAAAGGGCCTTGGTGGCAAGGGCAAGATTGACGTGCAACGCTTTAAAGGCCTCGGTGAGATGGATGCCAAGGACCTGAAGGAGACCACGATGGACCCCAAGACCCGCAAGCTCATCCGTGTCACGATCGACGAAGATGAACCGGGCGAAACGGGCGATCTCGTCGAGCGCCTCATGGGCAAAAAACCTGAATTGCGTTTCCAGTACATCCAAGAAAACGCAAAGTTTGTAGAAGAACTCGACGTTTAAGCTGTATGCGCAGCATCGACAAAGTCCAAGGAACCAAGCGCATGTTTACTCCGACCAATTCGTTCAAAGAAAACCTGTCTCAACTTCCGTCAATTGAAGGGATCGAGCGGCTTGATCTTATGGACGCGAGCGGTGCGGTTAAAGCGAGCATCGAAAACCAAGCAGGCAAGCAAGGATCGCTTGCTGTCTATCAATTTCTCCAAGCGAATTTCGGCGTGTTGAATCAAGATGCCGCCAAACTTGGTCTCGCAATTTTTGCCGAGCATACCGAAGACGCAAAGAACCGGCCCGGCGCGCACCCGAACATCGACCGCCTTTTCGAGATTTTAGAGGGCGCGCCTGCCTTGAACATTCAAATTATCAGGACCTAAACACCAGACGTCTTGATATCTGCGACAGCAAAGTCGATCAACGCTCGGATTTTGCGGGGAAGCGTCCGTCCTTCAAGATATACGGCGCTGAGTTGAACCGCATCGCCAACAAAGTCGTCGAGCAATGGCACAAGCTTTTCCGCTTCGGCTACATTGAGAAGCGCAAAGCTTGGGACATATGCGATCCCGAACCCTTTTGCAGCAAGCTCCACGGCTGCCCGCGCTGAGTTCACTTGGAAACGCCCTTGCACATCAACTGTAAAGTCGCGCCCGTCCTTGTGAAAACCCCATCGGCGCGGGGCCCGTCTGTTGGTATCTAAGATGCAGGCGTGCTGCTCCAAATCTTCGGGCGTTCGCGGAACTCCATGTTCGATCAAATAATCCTGGCATGCGACAAGAACGGAACGCATTTCGCTTAACTTTCGTGACTTGAGCGAAAGCATGTCGGTCCGCCCGATCCTGAACGCGACATCAATTCCATCGCTGGCGAGATCAACAAACTCGTCTTGTAATCTTAGATCAAAAGTCAGTTCGGGATTTGCTCGAGCAAAGCGCGCAAGCATCCCACTTACATAAATCTCGCCAAATGTCACAGGTGCAGAGATGCGTATCCCGCCCGTGAACCCTCGGGAACGCTCCGAAACCTCGGCCAACAATTCATCAAGATCATCAAGCAGAGCAGGCGCTCGGCCCAATAACTCTTCACCCGAAGGTGTTAGCCCAACTTTCCGTGTGGTCCGTTGCAGCAAACGGACGCCAAGACGCGCCTCAAGTTCGGCCACGTATTTTGAAGTTAGCCTGTTCGATACACCAAGTTGGTCTGCCGCAGCGGTGAAAGAGCCCGTTTTGGCAGTCGCAACAAAGGCTTTGAGTTCGTCAACGATGTCCATGATCGGCCATTAAGAACAAAATATGGAAGGTTATTCCACGATAACACCATTTCATGGATTAACTGCAAGTCCTAGTTTGATGACATAGCAAACGTCCCCCGCAAAAATGAAGGCGGCGGCACCCCGAACGGAGACAGTAAGATGACCAATATCAACACGACCGACTATGCAGCAGCATTCCTCCGCGTTTCCAGCGGCGCACTCTTTCTTGCCCATGGCCTTCTGAAGGTGAACGTATTCACCATCGCTGGCACTGTGGGCTATTTCGAAAGCCTCGGCCTCCCCGGCTTTTTCGCTTATCTCACGATTGCTACCGAACTGATCGGCGGCCTTGCTTTGATTGCCGGCGTCGCTGTGCGCCTTGTTTCAATCGCTTTGATCCCAGTTCTGCTTGGTGCAACTTGGGTTCATGCCGGCAACGGTTGGCTCTTTTCGAGCGAAGGCGGCGGCTGGGAATTTCCCCTCTTCTGGACAGTTGCACAGGTTTCGATTGCGCTCCTCGGCGCCGGCGCCTTTGCAGTCCGCATTCCCGCCCTTCAACGCACTTTGGGCCAATTCGCCTAAAATCTCTTAAATAACGGCGCATCGTGCATAGTTTGTGCGATGCGCCTCATCACTCCTGACGCGCCACGAAAGGCAGCCCAAATGTCTACGATCCGAACGCTTGAAGATCTCAAAAGCCTCCTCGCACCATCCGCGCGCATGCCGCTGGTCTTTCTTGGACATGGCAGCCCGATGAACGCGATTGAAGACACCGCTTATAGCCGCGCATGGACAAAGCTTGGCCAGTCACTTCCACGTCCGAAGGCAATCCTCGTTATCTCGGCGCATTGGATGACACGCGGCACCACTCTGGTGGACGTCTCTGCGATGCCCAAGACCATTCATGACTTTTACGGATTTCCAGACGCCTTGTTTGCACAGCAATATCTGGCTGAAGGGAATCCTAATCTTGCGCGTGAGGTCGTTTCACTCCTAGCCAGTCATCATGCAGAAGAAGACGACACCTGGGGCCTTGATCACGGCGCGTGGACCATTCTCAAATTCCTCTATCCCGAGGCCAATGTCCCCGTATTCCAAGTCTCTATCGACATGGGACGCGGCCTTGATCACCAAATCGAAATTGGCCGCACCCTTTCCGAGTTGCGTGACAGAGGTGTCCTGATCCTTGGGTCAGGCAATGTGGTTCATAACCTTCGCGCCGTTCAATGGAGCCCAAAGGCAAAGCCACATGATTGGGCCCTCGAATTTGACTCCCTCTTTGCGCAAAAACTGACCGACCGTGATTTAGGTGCACTTGCCGACCGTCAGGGCCTCGGATCGCTCCTGCAAATGGCGCATCCCTCGTTTGACCACTATATGCCAACGCTCACCATTGCAGGCGCTTCAGACGAACGTGACGATCTGACCTATATGACCAACACGATAGACCTCGGCTCGATCTCGATGCGCTCATTCGTGTTCCACGCGCGCTAGGAGGCCGAAATGCTTGTTGAAGGTAAATGGACCGAAGATTGGCAACCGGTGCAAAAGGCAGACGAAAAAGGACGTTTCGTGCGTCAAGTTTCCAGCTTTCGGAATTGGATCACTCCGGATGGAAGCGCTGGCCCCACGGGCAACGCGGGCTTCAAGGCTGAAGCTGGCCGTTATCACCTCTATGTCGCCTACATCTGCCCTTGGGCGTCTCGCGCTTTGATGGCGCTCAGGATCAAAGGGCTTGAGGACATTGTCAGCGTTTCCGTTGTAAATCCTTCGCTTAGCCAGCAAGGTTGGGAATTCGGAGGCTATGACGGAGCGACACATGACCCACTTTTTGGGTCCAAATACATGCATGAAATCTACACACGTGCAGACAAGCACTTTACCGGTCGCGCGACGGTGCCAGTACTTTGGGACAAGACCCAGAACGTGATGGTGAATAATGAGAGCGCAGATATCCTCCGCATGTTCGACACAGCGTTTGAGCATATTATCCCGTCAGAGCTTCGCCTTTATCCCGCCGAAATCGGCAAAGAGATCGATACGCTGAATGCGGTGATCTATGACCAGCTGAACAATGGCGTCTACAAATCGGGCTTTGCTTCGTCGCAAGAGGCTTATGACGAGGCAGTAGAGGGTGTCTTCAATACTCTCGACATGCTCGAGGAGCGACTAGAGCAGGATTACCTTTTTGGAGATTATCTTACCGAAACCGATATTCGGACTTTTGTGACGCTGATCCGATTTGACGCGGCCTATCACGGCATTTTCAAATGTAACCGCCGTCAAATTGCAGACTACCCACGACTGAGTGCTTACATAGAAAGGATAGTCAATCTTCCTGGGATCTTAAGCACGGTCAACATGGATCACATCACGCGAGGATATTATGGTATCAAAGCGCTGAACCCGACGCGAATTAGGCCCGTTGGTCCTAAGCACATCGAGGACATGCTGACACGCGCCGCTCAGTAGCCAACAACGCCTTTACGCAGGATAACGTTCGCATAAAAGCGCGGCTCGCTGGTCGCAATGATCGCGTGAGCGGCCTTTACACGGGCGTAGAACTCGGCTGGAGCAACTGGGTTTACTTTGTGAGAAGGCTCAAGATCAGCCACAACCGCTTCAATCTCGGAATGAACGGCATCAGGTTGATCGGGGGTCTTGGCATTCACTGCGCGAAAGATCGCTTCGGGCACAGCTTCGTCAATCGGAAGCACCGAAAGGACAGCACGAAGTACAGGAACAACGCCATGACCGTCCGCTCTCACAAGACGTTTGGCATCGGTTAACGCCGGGTAGTTGCCATCCACGATCGCGATTTCATCGCCGTGGCCCATCGCACGCAAAACAGCAAGCAGCTCCGGCCCAAGAAGTGGGTCGATCCCTTTTAGCATCGTTCATGTCCTGAAATTGATGACTTCGACAATAGTATCGAAGTGGGGTCCTCCCCCACCCAATGGGCAGGGGAGGAATTGACTATATTAGTCGTAGAGAACTGCTGCGATGTTCGCGTCGTTCATGTTCGATGCGTCGTACCAGTAGAAGCCGGTGTCGATAACGGTCGGAAGGGTTTCGCCCTTGAGTGCTTTTGCGAGCGAGTCAACCACGCACTCACCAATGCCAACCGGGTTCTGAGTGATCGAACCGATGAGCGAACCGTCAAGGATTGCGTCCTTCTGGGTCTTGCCCGAGTCGAAACCTACGCCAACGATGTTCGAGCCGGTTTCTTTAATTGCCACTGCGAGACCGATTGCAGCACCTTCGTTCGAAGCGAACATGCCCTTCAGGTTCGGATGAGCCTGCATGATGGTCTTGATGGTGTCAGCAGCCTTCAGAGCGTCGTTTGCATACTGAACGTCAACGATGGTGATGTTCGGGTAGTTTGCAGCGATCTCGTTGAGGAAGCCGTCACGGCGGCCAATACCGGTTGCCGAGGTCTGGTCGTGGATAACAGCAGCAACTTCGCCTTCGCCGCCGATTGCTTCAGCAAGTCCCTTAGCAGCGCCAGCAGCAGCAGCAAGGTTGTCGGTGGTGCAGGTGGTGAGCGGAAGATCCGAGTCTACGCCCGAGTCGAATGCTACGATCGGAATGCCAGCGTCAGCAGCTTTCTTGAGAGCCGGAACCTGCGCCTGGCTGTCGAGAGCAGCAAAGCCGAGGCCCTGAGGCTTCTTAGCGATTGCAGCGTTGAGAATGTCGGTCTGCTTGTCGATTTCTGCTTCGGTGTTCGGACCTTCAAAGGTGATGGTCACGCCGTTTGCAGCAGCAGCGTTCTCAGCGCCGAGCTTCACTGCCTGCCAGAACTGGTGGCTGAAGCCCTTTGCGATGATCGGGAAATATACGTCTTCTGCGAATGCAGGTGCAGAGAACGCGGTGGTTGCGCCGAGTGCGGCTACGAGAAGGGTCTTTTTCATCTGGATACTCCCTGATTAAGATGAAACTGGTACTCAATAAGGCTCGTGTTAGGGTTTAGTTTTGCCTAGCTTTTGCCTCGCATACTCCTCCCAGAGTAACTCTTACGACTGCTTTCGCAGCACGATGTCGATGTAGACTGCCACGATGATGATCAGGCCAGTGACTACGATCTTCCATTCTTCCTGAACGCCCATCACGCGAAGACCGTTGGTCAGAACGCTCATGATGAAGGCGCCAATAATTGTTCCCATAACGGTGCCGCGTCCACCAGCAAGCGAAGTGCCGCCGATAACAACCGCTGCAATTGCGTCGAGTTCATAACCAAGGCCAAGCGCTGGCTGAGCCGAATTGAGACGCGACGACACGAGAAGACCTGCAACACCACAAATCATACCGCTGATACCGTAGGTGATGATCTTCCACTTATCGACGACCACACCGGATAGGCGGGCAGCTTCTTCGTTGCTTCCAAGTGCAAAGATATAGCGGCCGAGGATCGAACGGTTCAGAACCACGGACGCAAGGATAGCAACACCGAACATGATGAACACCGAGTTCGGCATCTCAAGGCCGGGGATCAACAGCGAGATCGAGCTCTCTGGCGACAAAAGGCCATAGTTCGGCGTGCTGTTGAAGTAGATCGGCTTTGCCCCCGAGAACACAAGAGCAAGACCACGGGCGATCTGCATCATACCGAGCGTGGCGATGAACGGCGGGATTTTGAGCTTGGCAACGGCAACGCCCGAGAGCGAGCCCATGAAACCACCAAAGGCAATCGCACCAGCAATACCAACGGGGAGCGGCATACCAAGGTTCGTCAGGATCAGACCAGACATCACAGCGGTCAGCGTCATCATTGTACCGACCGAAAGGTCAATACCACCCGAGATAATGACGAATGTCACAGCAACACCAAGCACACCGTTCACCGCAGTTGCCTGCATGATGTTTACCATGTTGCTCCATGCCGCGAAGTTTGGTGCGAAGATGCTGAAGAACGCGAGCAGAATGATGAGCACAACAAAGGCAACTGCCTTTTGAAGGAAAGCGCTCGATACGACTTTGTTCGTCGGAGCTTCTTGAGTGGTATCGGTCATTGTCTCTGGTCCTGCTTATTCTGCTGCTTCTACGCGCTGGGTTGCGAGGGTCATAATGGCCTCTTGCGTCGCGGTCTTGCCTTCGAGCTCGCCCGTAATCCGGCCTTCGCACATCACAACTATGCGGTGCGAAAGTTTGAGCACTTCGGGAAGTTCGGATGAAATTACGATGATCGCTTTGCCTTCATCTGCAAGCCCCTGAAGAAGTTTGTAGATTTCTGCCTTTGCGCCGATGTCGATGCCACGGGTTGGCTCATCGAAGATTAGGATATCACAGTCGCGAAGGAGCCATTTGGCAATGACAACCTTCTGTTGGTTGCCGCCGGAAAGTAGGCGTGTTTCCTGATCAACGGTCGGTGTTTTGACCTTTAGCTTGGCAACATACTCTTTGGCAGTGGTGCCCAGATCGGCGTCTCGCATAAAGATGCCGTTCGATGTGAAACGTTCCCAACTCGGCATTGTGATGTTGTCACGTACCGACATACCCGTAACAAGGCCAAAGTGCTTGCGGTCTTCACTGAGGTAAGCAATGCCAAGCTGCACAGCATCACGCGGGCTGTTGATCGTCACGGCTTTGCCGTGAACTTCAATCTCGCCGCTTTCGATAATGTCAGCCCCAAAGATTGCACGAGCGACTTCCGTACGCCCCGCCCCCATAAGGCCAGCAAAGCCAAGGATCTCGCCCTTGTTTACGCTGAAGTTTACATTCTGAACTGCGCGACCCGCGTTAAGATTAGTTACCTTGAGCGCAACTTCATCGGAGCCACCACCATGGGCGCGGCTTGTATCGATTAGGTCGCGACCAACCATAGCAGAGATCACTTCGTTGATCGTGGTCGTGGCCGCAGGTAGCGTGTCGATGTACTGACCGTCACGCATGATGACGATGTTGTCGGCAATCCTTTTCACTTCGTCCATCTTGTGCGTGATGTAGACGATACCGACGCCCTGGGCCTTGAGGTCATCGATAATTGCGAAAAGGTGCGCAACTTCGGCATCGTTCAAAGCCGAAGTCGGCTCGTCCATGATCAGCACTTTGGAATTGTACGAAAGCGCCTTTGCAATTTCGACAAGCTGCTGACGCGCCACAGTGAGAGTGCCAACCTCCACCTTGGGGTCGATGTTGACATTCATGCGTGCGAAAATCTTGGCTGCGTCTGCGTTCATCTGATCTTCGTCGACGAACATGCCCATCGTTTTACGAGGTTCGCGACCGATATAGATGTTCTGCGCAGCAGTCAGGTCGTTCATCAGGAACAGTTCTTGGTGGATAATGCCTATCCCCAGCGCCTGCGCGGTGCGCGGATCCGGGAGCGTCACAACATTGCCATTTACGCGAACAGTTCCAGCGTCAGGTTGATACACGCCGGTTAGCACTTTCATGAGCGTAGACTTGCCAGCGCCGTTTTCCCCCATGAGGGCGACAACTTCACCGGCACTAACTTTAATCTGGGCTTGGCTCAGAGCCTTTACCCCCGGAAAAGCTTTATCGATCCCCTGCGCTTCAATCAGCACGGAACCATTGATGCTCTCCGCAGCAACGCTCATATTACCCTCCCCGTAGCGCTCGTCCTTGAACGCTTAATGTCCTCGACCTGAAGAAAGGGTATACCATTTCGGCATGCCTTCAATCTAAAACTTTAGATTTCAAAAAGTGCATACGTTGCCAAAATTTTTCTCTCAAAACGGCTCATAAGTAACTAATTTTAAATAGAAAAAATTAAAACCCAGCACGTCGAATTTAATACTGCGAAGTCATCGGGTTTTCAGGAAAATTTGATCTGATCACCTCAAATAGAAAAACTCAGGATAATTTATCAGAGAATCAGACTAAAAGGATCGCACCCCGAAAATGAGAATGCGATCCGTGATTCTTAACCCTGAATACCTTCGAGATAGTTGGCCAGTGCATATAGCTCGGCAGGTACAGGGGTTCGGCCAACCATAATGATATCGCCAAGGTCAGACGCACCAAATTCCGGCATCGCACTATCGGCAGAGCGGTGCATACCGTCGATCTGGCTCATGACCGCATCACGGTCAAAAACGCCACCATTTCGCGAAGCAATTGTTGTGAGATTTGACGGCTTGCGGTCGAGCCCTTGGGCAAGGACACCGTCACCCACCCCCGAAGCACCGTGACAATCTGCACATTGCTCAACATAGATCTTCGCACCATCAGCGACACGCTCTTCGGTGCAAGCTGCAAGGGCGAGTACGCCCAGAATAACAAGACGCTTCATTTCTGCTCTCCTAGAAGCTGTTTTCCACATAATCCCGCTTTGCGCGGAACTTGTCACGGAGAAGTTTACCTCTTGGCCAAGCTTTACCTAAAGTACCGCGAGTTGCCCTGCTTCAAGTCGAACTTGCCGATCCATACGTGCGGCGAGCTCTAGATTGTGGGTCGCGATAAGAGCCGAAAGTCCTGTTTCCCGAACCAGATTCATAAGCGTTTCGAAAACCCGCTCTGATGTTGCGGGATCTAGATTGCCCGTTGGCTCGTCCGCCAAAAGAAGACGCGGTTTGTTCGCGAGCGCACGACAAAACGCAACACGCTGCTGCTCTCCGCCGGAAAGCGCCGCGGGGCGATGCGTTGCGCGCTCTTTTACACCGACGAGATTAAGGAGTGACATCGCATGCGCCTCCGCCTCAGCGGGCGAGACTGCATTGGCAAGCTGCGGGAGGACAATGTTCTCAAGCGCGGAAAACTCGGGGAGCAAGTGGTGGAACTGATAGACGAAACCCACGTCGGTTCGGCGAATTGCCGTACGATGGCGATCGCCAAGCCCCGTGACATCGCTCCCAACAATTTCAACTCGCCCCCTGTCGGGGGTATCGAGCAAACCTGCGATATGGAGCAACGTGGACTTCCCTGCCCCAGACGGAGCGACGAGAGCCACAACTTCACCGCGACCAACTTTCAGATCAACACCGCGAAGGACATCGACTTGGGACGGTTTACCTTGGTTGTAGGACTTACACACGCCCTCGAGCGTCAGCACTGTCTCATTCATAGCGCAACGCCTCCACTGGGTTCATGCGCGCGGCGCGTCGCGCTGGGAAATAAGTCACGATCCACGAGAGCGACAATGAAAGAGCGGTCGCCTTGAAAATATCGACCAGATGAAGCTCTGCCGGTAGATGGTAAATGTTGCGGATCGAAGGGTCCCAAACGCCGCCACCAGAGACATAGTTCACAAAACTAAAGATCGGATCAATGTAGATAGCAAAGAGGCAGCCAAGCAGCACCCCCATAAGCGTTCCCATGGTGCCGATACCCGCACCACAGATGAAAAACACCCTTAGAATTGACCACTCGGTCAAACCCATGGTGCGCAAGATACCAACATCCCGCCCTTTATTCTTAACCAGCATAATCAGGCCAGAGATGATATTCATCGAAGCGATCAGAACAAGGATCGACAAAAGGATGAACATCACGTTGTCCTCGACCGTCAAAGCCTTGAGAAAAGCGCCCGAGCTGTCGCGCCAAGTCCACCCAAGCGCTCTTTCGCCAGCCACATCTAGAATAGGACCGAGATAGCGATCGACTTGATCAGGGTCGTCGACCATGACTTCAATCTCGTCGGCCACGCCATCCTTGTCGAAGAAAATCTGAGCCTCATTGATCGGGATATAGACACGGGTCCGATCCACATCCCAGCGGCCCGCAGTAAAGATGTAGACGACATCATAGGCGCTCACACGTGGCGAGGTCCCAAATGCAGTACGTGTTCCATTTGGTGAAATGATCTTGATTTTGTCACCAACGGTGAGCCCCAACTCGCGTGCAACTCCGGAACCAATCGCAGCACCTTGTCCGAAATCATCTATCGCCCCCCAAGATTGCTCAGGTTCGGCCACGCCTGGAATGGTCACAAGATCCGAAGGCGCGATGCCATAGATCTCGACACCTGCATTCGCATTGACAAAATTCGCCATCACTTGACCGCGAACCAGCGGCGCGGCGCGCGTCACACCTTCGACACCTCGAATAGCCTCGGCCATCGCCTCATAGTCGGAGATAACGCGAGAAGTCTGACCTAAGTCGTTGATCTCGATCGATTGATAGACCGTTACATGCGCATTAGAGCCTAGGATTGTTCCTACGAATTCGGAACGAAAGCCAGATCGGACGGCCAGAGTGGCGACAAGTGCAAAAACGGCAAGTGTGACGCCTATCAGGCTGATCCACGTCATGACGCTGACACCGCCTTCGGCACGCTTGGCCTTGATATAGCGCCAAGCAATCATCCATTCGAAAGCGGCAAAAGGAGGCGTAGATTTGATCCGGTTCTGCGATGCCATTCTCGGTCCCTTTAATGTCGCCTGCTCAAATCCGAGAGCGCTCGTCCAAAATTCTCGCGCGTTTTGTAAAAAGGCGGGAGTCATCCTCCCGCCCTTTCAAATTATGCACCCTTGGGGTGAGGATGTTTGGCGTAGATCTCTTTGATCTTCTCAACTGCTGCGGCTGGCGAAAGTTCCTCGCTTTCACCGGTGCGACGCGATGTGAGTTCGACAACACCATTCGCAAGACCACGCGGACCGACGGTGATGCGCCACGGCAAACCAATCAGGTCCATAGTTGCGAATTTGCCGCCTGCACGCTCATTGCGGTCGTCATAAAGGGGCTCAAAACCAGCAGCAGTGAGTTCCGCATAGAGGCTCTCACAAGCACCATCGGCAGCTTCGTCGCCCTGCTTGAGGTTCACGATACCGACGTGGAATGGGGTAACGCCCTCAGGCCAGATGATACCCTTTTCATCGTGGCTTGCTTCGATAATCGCACCAAGCAGACGCGAAACGCCGATACCGTGAGAACCCATATGCACAGCAACGCGATTGCCTTCGTTATCTACGACGGTTGCGCCCATCGCGTCTGAATACTTGGTACCGAAGTAGAAAATCTGACCGACTTCGATGCCACGCGCCACGCGGCGGCGTTCCTCGGGCACTTCATTGAAGATCGTCTCGTCGTGGGTCTCGTCCGTACGAGCGTAGCGCGAGGTGAATTCTTCGAGAACGGCCTGACATTCCTCACGGCTGTCATAGTTGATCTCGCGGTCGCCAAAGGTCAGATCAGTGATCTGGCTATCATAGAAGACCTCGGATTCACCGGTTTCAGCGAGCACGAGGAATTCATGCGTGTCATCGCCGCCAATTGGACCAGAGTCGGCACGCATCGGGATCGCCTGAAGACCCATACGCTCGTAAGTGCGCAGGTAGCTGACAAGGTGACGGTTGTAGGCATGCAGCGCGTCCTCTTTGGTGAGGTCGAAGTTGTAGCCGTCCTTCATGTAGAATTCGCGGCCACGCATCACGCCGAAACGCGGGCGAACCTCGTCGCGGAACTTCCACTGGATCTGGTAGATCGTCAGCGGCAGGTCCTTGTAGC
>CAYWUN010000004.1:0-72416 GCA_964461315.1 uncultured Aestuarium sp. | reverse complement strand
GACACCGGCATGGGTCTGGAACGTATCGGCGCGCTGCTTCAGGGCAAGCACGACAACTACGACACCGACCTGATGCGCGCGTTGATTGAGGCATCGGCGAATGCGACCTCGATCGATCCGGACGGCACGGGCAACGTGCATCACCGCGTGATCGCCGACCACCTGCGCTCGACCTCGTTCCTGATTGCCGATGGCGTGATGCCGTCGAACGAAGGCCGCGGGTACGTGCTGCGCCGCATCATGCGCCGCGCGATGCGCCACGCGCACCTCTTGGGTGCCAAAGACCCGCTGATGTTCCGTCTGGTCCCCGAACTGGTCAAGCAGATGGGTGCCGCGTATCCGGAACTGGGTCAGGCACAGGCGCTGATTACCGAAACGCTCAAGGCCGAAGAAACCCGCTTCAAAACCACGCTGGATCGCGGCCTGAAACTGCTGGACGACGAGCTGTCGGGTCTGGACGAGGGCGCGGACCTTCCGGGTGCGACTGCGTTCAAACTCTATGACACCTATGGCTTCCCGCTCGACCTGACTCAGGACGCGCTGCGTGAGAAGGGCCGTGCGGTCGAAACCGACGGTTTCGACGCCGCGATGGCTGAACAGAAGGCCAAGGCCCGAGCCGCATGGTCGGGTTCGGGCGAGGCTGCCGACGCTTCCGTCTGGTACGATCTGGCTGACAAGTCGGGCGTGACCGAATTCCTTGGCTACGACACCGAAGTGGCCGAAGGCCAGATCGTCGCCGTGGTCAAAGGTTCGGACGTCGCGACCGAGGCCAAGCAGGGCGAGGCTGTGCAGATTGTGGTCAACCAGACCCCGTTCTATGCGGAATCCGGCGGTCAGGTCGGCGACGCAGGTGTGATCAAAACCGAAAGCGGAGTGATCACTGTAACAGACACGAAAAAGGCTGCTGGCATCTTTATACACATCGGCGAAGTCACCGAAGGCACCGTGACCAAGGGTCAGGCGGCGCGTCTCGATGTTGATCGCGCACGACGCACGGATATTCGTGCAAACCACTCGGCAACGCACCTTCTCAACGAAGCACTGCGCGAAGTTCTCGGCGATCACATTGCGCAGCGGGGCTCGCTCAATGCTCCTGATCGTCTTCGTTTCGATTTTAGCCACGGTAAGGGTCTCTCTTCTGACGAGATCACCCGCGTTGAAAGCGAAGTGAACGCGATGATCCGCCAAAACACCAAAGTTGAAACCCGTATCATGACGCCGGATGAGGCGCGCGGTCTGGGTGCGCAGGCCCTCTTTGGCGAGAAATATGGCGACGAAGTGCGCGTTGTCTCAATGGGCCGCAAAGACGGTTCGGGCAAGGGCACCTCTGGCGATGTCTATTCGCTTGAACTTTGCGGAGGCACGCACGTCCGTCAGCTTGGCGAAATCGGTGCTTTCGTCGTGCTCTCTGACAGCGCGTCTTCGGCTGGCGTCCGCCGTGTCGAGGCACTTACTGGTCAGGTCGCAATTGACTACCTCAAGGATCAAGAAAGCCGTCTGAATGCGGTCGCTGCAATCCTAAAGGCGCCTGCGTCTGAGGCGGCTGAGCGTGTCAAAGCCCTGACTGACGAGCGCAAGGCGCTTGCCAACGAAGTTGCTCAGTTGCGCCGTGAACTTGCGATGGCTGGTGGCTCAAAGGCCGAAGCTGAAGCCAAAGAAATCAATGGCATCGCCTTCAAGGCTCAAGTGCTTTCCGGCGTCACAGGCAAGGATCTTCCTGCGCTCATCGACGAGATGAAAGCAGCGATGGGATCTGGAGTTGTACTTCTGATTGCTGACGCGGGCGACAAAGCAGCTGTTGCTGTGGGCGTGACCGCTGATCTTACGGGACTCGTTTCTGCTGTGGACATCCTTCGTGCTGTGACACCCGAACTTGGCGGCAAAGGTGGCGGTGGTCGTCCCGATATGGCCCAAGGTGGCGGTGCCTCGGCTCAGAACGCCGAGGCTGCGATCAAGGCCGCCGAAGCCATCCTCGCGAGCGCGTAAATGCCCGCTGCGTTCTGGATTGCTCATGTGAAAGTCACGGATGAGGCCGCTTACGCAGAATATGCAAAGCGCGCCCCAGCCGCGATCGAAGCACCTGGCGGCAAGTTTCTTGCGCGCGGCGGAAAATACGAAATTCTGGAAGGCACCGACCGTGCACGCCATGTGGTTGCGCAATTCCCAAGCCTTCAGGCAGCCCACGATTGCTATTATTCCGAAGCCTACCAAGAGGCTGTGGCTTTTGCCAAAAACGCGGCCGAACGTGATCTCATCATTGTAGAAGCCGCCGAATAAATCTGGCTCATCCGAATTGAAAGGCGTGCGGTCTTACCCCCGCGCGCCTTTTGCTTGCCTTTGTGCATAAAATATCTCGGGGGAGCCGCAAAGCGGCGGGGGCAGAGCCCCCAAACCTCCTAAAAACGAAACGGGCCCCGAAGGGCCCGCTCAATAATTACGAAGCTTTTGCCATACGCTTGCGTTCATGCGGATCAAGGAAACGCTTACGAAGACGGATCGCATTCGGCGTCACTTCTACAAGCTCGTCATCATCGATATAGGCGATTGCCTGTTCAAGCGACATGACAACAGGGGGCGTTAAGCGCACAGCTTCGTCGGTGCCTGACGCACGAACGTTAGTGAGCTTTTTGCCCTTGAGCGGGTTCACTTCAAGGTCATTGTCACGGCTGTGTTCGCCGATGATCATGCCCTCATAGACGTCCGACTGCGGGTTGATGAACATCTTGCCGCGCTCTTCTAGGTTCCATAGCGCATAAGCCACAGCCTGACCGTTTTCCATCGAGATCAGAACGCCCTGACGACGGCCTTGGATTGGGCCTTTGTACGGTGCCCAGCTGTGGAAAATACGGTTGAGAACGCCCGAACCGCGCGTGTCGGTGAGGAATTCGCCGTGATAGCCGATAAGACCACGCGACGGAACATGCATCACGATACGGGTCTTGCCAGCACCGGCAGGGCGCATTTCAACGAGATCGCCTTTACGTGGGCCGGTGAGTTTTTCGACAACAACGCCTGTGTATTCGTCATCCACGTCGATGGTTGCTTCTTCGATTGGCTCCATGCGCTGACCGTCAACTTCGCGGAAGATGACCTGCGGACGCGAGATCGAAAGCTCAAAGCCTTCGCGGCGCATGTTTTCAATGAGAACGCCCATCTGTAGTTCGCCGCGACCCGATACGATGAAAGCTTCGCCGCCAGGTGTGTCTTCGATCTTGATCGCGACGTTGGTTTCAGCCTCTTTCATGAGACGGTCACGGATAACGCGCGACTGAACCTTTTTGCCGTCACGACCCGCGAGAGGCGAATCGTTGATACCGAACAGCACCGAAATGGTGGGTGGGTCGATCGGCTGCGCGTCGATGGCTTCATCGACCGAGACATCGCAAAGTGTATCGGCCACGGTTGCCTTGGTCATACCTGCAACGGTTACGATGTCGCCTGCTTCGGCCACGTCGATCGGTGCCTGAGCGAGACCGCGGAACGCAAGGATCTTGGTCACGCGGAAGTTTTCGATCTTGTCGCCTTTGCGCGAAAGTGCCTTGAGGTTGTCACCCGTGCGAAGCGTGCCGCTCTCGACGCGACCCGTCAGAATACGGCCGATGAACGGGTCAGCAGAAAGAGTAGTGGCGAGCATGCGGAAGGGCTCGTCTTTGGCTGCGATCTGCTTGGGGGCTTCGACGTGCTTTACAACAAGCTCGAACAGAGCGTCGAGGTTCTTGCGCGGTCCATCAAGCTCGACGTCACACCAGCCAGAACGGCCAGACGCATAAAGATGCGGGAAATCAAGCTGTTCGTCGTTGGCGTCAAGGCTCGCGAAAAGGTCGAAGCATTCGTCGAGCGCGCGATCTGGTTCTGCGTCGGGCTTGTCGACTTTGTTCAGAACAACGATCGGCTTGAGGCCGAGGGCAAGAGCCTTGGAGGTCACGAATTTGGTCTGAGGCATCGGGCCTTCAGCTGCGTCAACGAGCAGTACAACGCCGTCCACCATGGAGAGAATGCGCTCAACTTCGCCGCCAAAGTCGGCGTGGCCGGGCGTGTCGACGATGTTAATACGGGTGCCTTTCCATTCCACGCTGGTACATTTTGCGAGAATGGTGATGCCGCGTTCGCGTTCGATGTCGTTGCTATCCATGGCGCGTTCAGCCACGGCTTGGTTTTCGCGGAATGCGCCGGATTGCTTGAGAAGTTCGTCCACCAGCGTAGTCTTGCCGTGGTCAACGTGCGCGATAATCGCGATATTACGGATATCCATAGGTGAGCCTTTTTTCGGGATTGCGCGCGCCATACCGTGCAATCGCAGCAAAAGCTAGACCTAATGCCGTCAAAGTGGGTTTTAGTGACCAGTCGTGTTCGAAAAGAGGTTAATCACGAGAATGCCAGCAAGGATGAGGCAAAGGCCGATTACCGCTGGCAGATCGAGTTTTTGTCCGAACACCACAAATGCGATCACTGCAACAAGGACGATCCCAAGGCCCGACCAGATTGCATAGACGATCCCCACGGGCATGAACCTCACCGCATAGGCCAAGAGCCAGAAAGAGGCGGCATAACCAACGATGACAATGAGCGATGGTGTGAGGCGCGTGAACTGGTCACTCGCCTTGAGCGCCGAGGTCGCAATTGTTTCAAAGATGATAGCGATCAAAAGCGCGACGATATGGAGCTTCATAGTGCCTCAGGTAGCGATATAGCGATCTCGCCGATGGTTCACAGCGATCACGATGTTGACGACAAATGCACCGATAAAGCTATAGAAAACGATAATTGGTTCACGCAAGAACAGTGCTGCGATGAAGAGAATGGCGTCGAAAATAAGCTGGGTGTAGCCCGCCTTAAATCCGATCCGGTCCTGAAGGTAGATCGCCACGATCCCAATACCGCCGAGCGAGGCACCATGTCGTATTAGCGCGAGCAGACCAGTCCCCACAAGTGCACCGAAGAGTAGGGCGCCAAAGATGGGGTCTAGATGCTCAAAGCTGATCCAGCTTGGCATGTAGTAGCTCAGAACGGATAGAACTGAGACTGCGGCAAGCGTTTTGATCGTGAACACTTTGCCCATTCGTTTGTAACCGAGATAGTAGAATGGAAGGTTCACAACGAAAAAAACAGGGCCAAACGACCAGCCAGTTGCATAGGAAATAAGTACGGCAAGGCCCGCCGTCTGTCCGGTCACAAGTCCAAGATGGGTTAGAATGATGATCCCAAAGGACGCCATGGTGGTTCCAAAGAGAATGCCCATCGCGTCTTCTTTTAGAGTGTGCTTTGTCGTGTCTGGATTTGTCATTTTTAAAACGTGTCAGTTCAAATTACTTAAGACCAAGCACCACGAAAGCGGCCCGTTGGTGCATTTACAGTGCTCTTGTCGCTCTTGGATTTAAGAGAGGCAAGCGCGTTATTTCAATTGATCAGCGAACCACGGGAACGCGCGGATTTTAAGGTCTAGGTATTCCCAGAGCGATGGGGCACCGCGCGACATTTTTGCGCCAACGCGATCAACGAGCTGTTCATAGGTCACCTCGTAATCAACCCAAGTCCCGCCACCATTTGCCAGATTTGCACAAATGGGCGGAACACGATCGAGCGATTTGGCAAATTGAGCACTCGGGGTCTCATTCGCTTCAAACTCGTTCCAAAGCGACATGAGGTACTCGGCCTTTTCCAATGGTAAAAGACCAAAGAGACGATTGGCGGCTGCAATTTCGCGTTCTTCTTGATCCTTAGGGTCAATTGCCGCGTGTATCGGAGTGTCGCCTGCGTCGATCTCGACGATGTCGTGGACCAGAAGCATGCGAATGACATGCATGAGGTCGACTGGCTCCTTCGCGTAGTCCTCGAGAAGGAGCGCATGAAGAGCGACGTGAAAACTATGTTCGGCGGTATTTTCTTTTCGCGTGTCATCATGGAGACGCGTTGCCCGAAACACATCTTTGAGTTTGTCACATTCACGCAGAAATGCTGTTTCGCCATCGCTCATGAAGGCATTTGATGGTTTTGGTGAGACGTCATGGAGACCGGAAAGCTCTTGTGAATAGACCGAAATGAGCGTCGTCCCGAGAGAGACAGCGTGCGAGTTAAGATAGGGCAGAACTCGTGCGGCGACCGGATTAGGGAGTGTGCGGAACCAACGTTCTGTGAAAGCCTTGCCCAAAATCATGTAGAGGATCGCTCCGTCTACTGTGGCACGATCGGCGAGTTTTGGGCCAAGAATGAGAGCGGTTAAAGCTGTGTGCCAGCGTTGGTCTGCGCGGCTCTCGGCACGTAACGAGTTGCAGCGAAGAGTTTCCGCAGGGATAGATTTGAGCGCATCGGCTTCTGCAAGATACTCCAATCTTGCGGAGAGTGCGCCCATATCCGTCATTGTTTTCGGGCCTCGGTCGCTTTGTGAGCTTTGAGGCGTTCAGCCAGCAAAGCCTTTGCCCGTTTCTCTGCGCGCCGCACACGGATCGCGGTGAGATACGCTTCTTGCAAGGTCTGAGAGGACGCCCCGAGGATCTCGCCGACTTGGGCGACGATCTTGTCGTCGCCCGAACGCAGCTCGTCTGCCAAAGCAGATACTGCGATTTCGTCGGCCATGTCGTCCAAGAGTGCCATGATTAGCGCGTATTCTCCGTCAGGCGTCTTTTCACATAACTTTGGACCGAATTGACCATCGTGTCCATATGCGGGTCCTCAAAGAAGTGGCCTGCGCCCTCAACAACCTCGTGGGTAATGGTGATGCCTTTCTGGTCGTGGAGCTTGTTAACAAGGCCCACAGTGTCAGCAGGCGGAGCGACGCGGTCGGCGCTTCCGTTGATAATCAAACCAGAGGACGGGCAGGGTGCAAGGAAGCTAAAGTCATACATGTTTGCGGGGGGAGCCACGGAAATAAATCCGGTGATCTCGGGTCGGCGCATCAAAAGCTGCATGCCGATCCAAGCGCCAAACGAGAAGCCTGCGACCCAGCAATGTTTGGAGCCGGTGTTCATTGACTGAAGATAGTCGAGCGCTGACGCTGCATCGGAAAGCTCGCCGATGCCCTGATCGTATTCGCCTTGGCTCCGGCCAACGCCGCGGAAGTTGAAGCGAAGAACAGTGAAGCCCATTTTGTGGAACGCATAGTGCAGGTTGTACACAACACGGTTGTTCATGGTGCCGCCAAACTGCGGGTGAGGGTGCAGAACGATCGCAATTGGAGCATCACGGTCTTTTTGCGGATGGTAGCGACCTTCGAGACGGCCCTCGGGGCCAGGGAAAATGACTTCGGGCATAGGTGTCCCTGCTTGTTGTTGGCCATCGAATTCTTGACGAAAACTCTCAGGCACCTTAGAAGTGTTCTAAATCCGCGGCCGATGGTCGTGGACTCGTCGGTTTGAAGTAATGACGCCAAGGCGCGGCGTCAATCTAAATGGGCCTTGTTTTGGTCTTGAATGAAGGGTTTGGACATGAAACTGAGCACGAAAGGCCGCTATGCGATGGTTGCGCTTGCTGATCTGGCGTTACAGCCCCCTGGCTCGCTTGTGACTCTGAATGAGGTGTCTAAGCGTCAGGATATTTCACTCCCGTATCTAGAGCAGCTGTTCGTAAAGCTCCGCCGTGAGGGTTTGGTCGAGTCAGTTCGTGGTCCGGGTGGCGGTTATAAACTCGCAAAGGCTCCGTCTGAAATCCGTGTCGCCGATGTTTTAGGCGCAGTGGATGAAACAGTTAGCGCGATGCATAAAGGGGCAGGTGCCTCTGGTGCGGCCTCTGGAAGCCGTGCGCAATCGCTGACTAACCGCCTTTGGGAAGGTCTGTCAGCTCATGTTTATGTGTTTCTTCACCAAGCGCGGCTTTCGGATGTGATCGCGAATACGCTTGCGCCTTGCCCCGCAGTTCCGGCCCTGTTCGAAGTCGTCGACGAATAAATGTCCCGTTCGTACCTTGACCATAACGCGACCACGTCTTTGCGGTCCGAAGTGCGCGATGCCATGATCGCGGCGATGGATGTCGTGGGCAATCCATCTTCGGTGCATACCGAGGGTCGCGCGGCCAAGGCTTTAATGGAGAAAGCGCGCGGTCAGATTGCCGAAGCTCTTGGAGCTGTGAATTCCGATGTGGTCTTTACCTCTGGCTCGACCGAGGCGGCGTCCTTGTCACTTGGCGGGCGTGGATTGCACTGTGCAGGCATAGAGCACGACGCAGTGACAAGCTGGTGCGAGGTTGATGTCGAGGTTGATTCAAGCGGAATCGCAAAGGTTGATTTGCCGGAACGAACTGTGCTTCAGCTCGCCAATTCTGAAACCGGTGTGTTGCAAGACTTGCCTCAGGGCCTCGCAGTGTCCGATCTGACCCAAGGTTTCGGCAAAGTTCCCTTTGCCTTTGAATGGTCGGGCGTGGGCATGGGATTTGTTTCTGCACACAAAGTTGGCGGTCCGCGCGGTATTGGCGCTCTGGTCTTTCCTCAAGGCACCGATGTCGTCGCGCAGCTCAAGGGCGGCGGTCAAGAGCGTGGATGGCGAGCCGGCACTGAAAACCTAATTGGTATTGCTGGATTTGCTGCCGCAGCTGTCGCCGCACAGCAAGATTTGGCAAATGGCGTATGGGAACGGGTTGCCGAACTTAGAAATATTCTAGAAAAGGCCATTGAGACCGAAGCGCCGCAGACTATTTTTGTCGGGAAAGGTGCAGATCGTCTTCCAAATACCTCGTGCATGATCACACGAGGCTGGAAAGGCGAGACGCAGGTGATGGTTATGGATCTCGCTGGTTTTGCAATTTCGGCAGGATCGGCGTGTTCGAGCGGAAAGGTAAAGTCCTCGCGCGTTTTGCGTGCCATGGGCTTCGACGAAGAGGCGGCGGGATGCGCGATCCGCGTGTCGCTTGGTCGTGACACAACAGAGGACGAAGTGCTGCGGTTCGCAGATGCTTGGTCCGATAGATATCGAAAGATGCGCGCGCGTGCCGCGTGAAAAGGGGTTGATGATGGCTGCATTGGATAAAATGGACGTGAAAGACGGTGTCGATCAGGAAACGGTCGATGCAGTTTCCAAACTGTCCGGCACCTATAAATACGGTTGGAACACCGAGATCGAGATGGAATACGCACCCAAGGGTGTGAATGCCGATATCGTCCGTTTGATCAGCGAAAAGAACCAAGAACCTGAGTGGATGACCGAATGGCGTCTGTCCGCGCTTGAGCGTTGGCAGGGTATGGAAGAGCCCAAGTGGGCGATGGTCAACTATCCTGAAATCGATTTTCAGGATCAGTATTACTATGCCCGCCCCAAGAGCATGATTGAAAAGCCCAAATCGCTTGAGGATGTCGATCCAAAGCTTCTTGCAACCTATGAAAAGCTAGGCATTCCGCTCAAGGAACAAATGATCCTTGCAGGTGTTGAGGGCGCAGAAGAAGCACAGGGCGAACGCAAGGTTGCTGTTGACGCCGTGTTTGACTCGGTCTCGGTCGGCACCACGTTCAAGAAAGAGCTTGAAAAGGCTGGCGTGATCTTTTGTTCGATCTCCGAGGCGATCCGCGAACATCCTGAGCTCGTGAAGAAATACCTTGGCTCGGTCGTTCCGGTGTCGGACAACTTCTATGCCACGCTCAACAGCGCGGTATTTTCCGACGGCTCGTTCGTCTATATTCCGCCGAATACCCGCTGCCCGATGGAGCTGTCGACCTATTTCCGTATCAACGCGGAAAACACGGGCCAGTTCGAGCGCACGCTGATTATCGCGGATAAGGGTTCTTATGTGTCCTACCTCGAGGGCTGCACTGCCCCCAAGCGCGACACCGCCCAGCTTCACGCCGCAGTGGTCGAGATCATCGTGGAGGAAGACGCCGAGGTGAAATACTCGACCGTACAGAACTGGTATCCCGGTGACGAGAACGGCAAGGGCGGCATCTACAACTTTGTGACCAAGCGCGCGGACTGCCGTGGCGACCGCTCCAAAGTGATGTGGACGCAGGTAGAAACCGGCTCGGCTGTGACGTGGAAATACCCGTCCTGTATCTTGCGCGGCAATGACTCTCAGGGCGAGTTCTACTCTATCGCCATCGCCAACAACATGCAGCAGGCCGATACCGGCACAAAGATGGTGCACCTTGGCAAGAACACCAAGTCGCGCATCGTCTCCAAGGGCATCTCGGCTGGTAGAGCACAGAACACCTATCGCGGTCTTGTTTCTATGCACCCCAAGGCGAAGAATTCGCGCAACTACACACAGTGTGACAGTCTCTTGATTGGCGACAAATGTGGAGCGCACACCGTTCCCTATATCGAGGTCAAGAACAACTCTTCCCGTGTAGAACACGAGGCGACGACTTCGAAGGTGGACGACGATCAGCTTTTCTATTGCCGTTCGCGCGGCATGGACGAGGAAGAGGCCGTCGCTCTTGTGGTCAACGGCTTCTGCAAAGAAGTGCTTCAGGCACTTCCGATGGAATTCGCCATGGAAGCTCAACAGCTTGTTGCAATCTCACTCGAGGGTTCGGTGGGCTGATGCCCCTCCGCTCTGTCATAGGAAACGGCCCAGATGCCCTATATCGCGCCAATTGCGTTGCTGCTCCTTTCGAACGTTTTCATGACGTTCGCGTGGTATGGGCATCTCAAGTTCAAAGCCGCGCCTTTGGTCGTCGTTATTCTGGCCAGTTGGGGGATCGCTCTGTTCGAGTATTTCCTCGCCGTTCCGGCCAACCGCATAGGCCATCAGGTCTATTCAGCGGCGCAGCTCAAGACCATTCAAGAAGTCATTACACTGATCATCTTTGTGGGGTTTTCGGTGTTTTATCTCAAGGAAAGCGTCAGCTGGATGACGATGGCCGGTTTCGGTTTCATCGCTATCGGCGCGGCGCTCGTGTTTAGAGGATAATGTCATGATTGTAACGACCACTCCGTCTGTCGAAGGCTATCAAATTGCCGAATACAAGGGGATCGTAACGGGTGAAGCGATCCTTGGCGCGAACGTGTTTCGCGATATTTTTGCGGGGATCACCGACATTATTGGTGGCCGCTCGGGCGCTTATGAAAAGAGCCTTGCCGAAGCGCGTGAGACCGCACTTCGCGAACTAGAAGAACGCGCCGCGGATCGTGGTGCGACGGCTGTGGTCGGAGTCGATCTCGACTACGAGGTTATCAACAACATGCTCATGGTGTCCGCATCGGGCACTGCAGTGGTTCTGGGCTAGTCCCGTCTAACGTATAACGGGCGGCTGCACGCCCATCAGATCAAGATCGCAGGGGCGGTCAACGGAGAAGAATAATGCTGGAAATCAAGAACCTGCACGTCAAACTTGAAGAAGAGGGCAAGGAAATCCTCAAGGGCGTCAATCTGACCATTGGCGCAGGCGAAGTGCACGCGATTATGGGGCCGAACGGCTCGGGCAAATCTACGACCTCTTATGTGCTCGCTGGACGCGATGGGTATGAAGTGACGGACGGTTCGGCGACGCTTGACGGCGTTGATATCCTTGAGATGGAGCCTGAAGAGCGCGCAGCTGCCGGTCTTTTCCTTGCATTCCAGTATCCCGTAGAAATCCCCGGCGTCGGAAACATGACTTTCCTGCGCACGGCCGTGAATGCGCAGCGCAAGGCGCGAGGCGAAGAAGAGCTTTCGGCAGCTGACTTTCTTAAAGAAGTTCGCGCCAAAGCAAAAACGCTCAACATCGACGCAGACATGCTCAAGCGTCCGGTTAACGTTGGCTTCTCAGGCGGTGAAAAGAAGCGCAACGAGATCCTTCAGATGGCGATGCTGGAACCAAAGATGTGCATCCTTGATGAGACCGACTCTGGTCTGGACGTCGATGCGATGAAGCTCGTCTCTGAGGGCGTGAACGCACTGCGCTCGGAAGGTCGTTCATTCCTCGTGATTACGCACTATCAGCGTCTTCTTGATCATATCAAGCCGGACGTTGTGCACATTCTTGCAAATGGCCGCATCGTAAAGACGGGTGGTCCCGAGCTTGCTCTTGAAGTTGAAAACAACGGTTACGCCGACATTCTGGCGGAGGTCGAATAATGGCTCTGCCCAAGATCAAAGCCGACGCGACCGAAGCGCGTCTGTCGGCTCTGACCCTTCCTTCGGGGGCAGAGTGGGCAACCAAGGCGCGCCAAGATGCATTGTCGCGTGTGGCGACTATGGGCATTCCCGGTCGCCGTGATGAATACTGGCGCTTTACCAATCCTGCTGACCTGAGCGCCGTTGATGCGCCTCGTGCTGCTGTGTTTGAGAGTGGCGAAGCTCCGACCTTTGCAGGTGTGGATGCTCTCAAAGTTGTTTTCGTTGACGGTGTCTTCGACGCAGAAGCTTCGGACGATCTGACGATGGATGGTGTCGAGATCACTCGGCTTGAGCTTGCTACTCAGCAGGACATTCACTGGGCAAAGGACGTTTATGGCGTTCTTGAAAACCGCGGTCAAATGCCAGTTGAACGGCCGCTTGCTGCTCTAAATACTACCTTTGCAACAGATGGTCTGGTTATCCGCGTCACGGGCAAAGCCCCGCGTCCTGTCGCCATCACATATCTTCACGCGAAAGAAACTTCGGATGCGAACCTGCACCATGTGATCAAGCTTGAAGAGGGTGCGGATTTCACGCTTTTGGAAGCGGGTCCAGCCGCAGCGCGTTTCAACAAAGTGGCCGAAGTCGAGATCGCCGACAACGCGTCGTTCCACCACGTGCGCACCCAAGGTCGCGATCACGAGCGCCGCGCTGTGACGGGTCTTTTTGCGCGCCTCGGAACAGAATCCAAATTCAAGTCCTTCACTCTGACGGCTAACGGCGTTCTGACACGCAACGAAGTGGTGCTCGAGCTCACCGGCGACGATGCGGTTGCACATGTTGCGGGGGCTTGTGTCGGTGACGGCAAAGACTTCCATCACGATGACACCGTTTTTATCACACATGACGCCGTGAATTGTGAAAGCCGTCAGGTGTTCAAGAAGGTGCTCCGCAATGGTGCCGTTGGCGTATTCCAAGGCAAAATCCTCGTAAAAACCGGTGCGCAAAAGACAGACGGTTACCAGATCAGTCAGGGTCTCCTGCTTGATGACGATAGCCAATTTCTTGCCAAGCCCGAGCTTGAAATCTATGCCGACGACGTAGCCTGTTCGCACGGCTCGACGGTGGGCGCGATCGACGAAACCGCGCTTTTCTATCTGCGTTCGCGCGGAGTTCCGGAAAAGGCGGCGAAGAACCTTCTGACTTTGGCGTTCCTCGCGGAAGCCGTGGAAGAGATCGAGGATGAAGGGCTTGCCGAAGAGGTGCTTGCTCGCATGTCCGAATGGCTTGATCGGCACAACTGATGGCCGTTAGCCGCGATATGTTCCGCACTTGGAGGCACCCGCGTCTTGTGATGCGGGAGCTTTTGGCGATGGGCCGACGTGAGGACCGTGCGCTTGCGTTCCTTATGGCTGGCTGTGCGATCACGTTTGTTGCGCAGTGGCCGAGACTCCAGCGCGAGGCTTTTACCACGGGTGAAGATTTCACTCAGCTGATGTCCTATGACCTACTTGCGTGGATTTTCATGTGGCCATTGGCATTCTATGGCATTGCCGCTTTGGCCCATCTGATCGCAAAGATATTTCGCGGTAAGGGGACGTTCTATACTGCGCGTCTTTCGCTGTTTTGGACTCTGCTCTCGACAACGCCAATCATGCTCTTTTATGGGCTGCTGACAGGGCTCAATGGCAATGTTGCGGCCACGCAGATCGTGGGCGGCGTATGGCTCGGCGCTTTCGTAGGCATATGGGTTGCAACACTAATCGAAGCCGAAAAGGATGGCGCCGATGTATGATGTAAACGAGATCCGCAAGGATTTCCCGATCCTGTCGCGTGAGGTGAACGGCAAACCGCTCGTTTATCTCGACAATGGTGCATCTGCTCAAAAGCCTAAGGTCGTGATTGATGCGATCACCAAGGCCTATTCCGAGGAATATGCTAACGTTCACCGCGGGTTGCACTTCCTTTCCAACCTTGCGACCGAAAAATACGAGAGCGTACGCGGCATCGTTGCCAAGTTCCTCAACGCTACCGATGAGGATGAGATCATCTTTAATTCGGGAACGACCGAGGGCATCAATATGGTGGCCTACGCATGGGCTGCTCCGCGTCTTCAGGCAGGCGACGAGATCGTTCTTTCGGTCATGGAGCACCACGCCAACATCGTGCCTTGGCACTTCCTGCGTGAGCGTCAGGGCGTTGTTCTTAAGTGGGTCGATGTGGATGCGAACGGAGACCTTGATCCGCAAGCGGTGATCGATGCCATTGGTCCAAAGACCAAGCTCGTTGCAGTGACACAATGTTCGAACGTTCTCGGCACAATCGTTGATGTTAAGACGATCTGCACCGCTGCCCGTGCAAAGGGTGTTCCTGTTCTCGTGGATGGCAGTCAGGGCTCTGTCCATATGCCTGTTGATGTTCAAGACATCGGCTGTGATTTTTATCCGATCACCGGACACAAGCTCTATGGACCATCGGGATCGGGCGCGATCTATGTCCGTAAAGAGCGTCAGGCCGAGATGCGCCCGTTCTTTGGCGGCGGCGATATGATCCGCGACGTGACCAAGGACGAAGTTACCTATAATGATGCGCCCCTCAAGTTCGAGGCGGGCACCCCAGGAATTGTTCAGACTATTGGGATGGGCGTTGCGCTCGATTACCTTATGGCACTCGGCATGGAGAATGTCGCGGCTCACGAAGCAAAGCTGTGTGCCTATGCACGTGAGAAATTTGCTGGGCTGAACTGGATGAATATCCAAGGTAATTCGGCGAACAAAGCGGCGATCTTTTCGTTTACGCTTCAGGGCATGGCTCATGCGCATGACATCTCGACCGTGCTCGACAAAAAGGGCGTCGCTGTGCGGGCAGGGACCCATTGCGCCATGCCGCTCATGGAGTATATGGGCGTCGGTGCAACTTGCCGTGCCTCCTTTGGCCTCTACAACACTTTGGAAGAGGTGGATAAATTGGTCGAAGGCTTGGAGCTTTGTAACGAGCTCTTCGCTTAATATTCAGAGCCGCAGTGCGTTATTTCGCGTTGCGGCGTCTGTGTGGCGCAGCTATAGAGACCTCAGTACGCACCCATAGCTCAGCTGGATAGAGCGTTGCCCTCCGAAGGCAAAGGCCAGTGGTTCGAATCCACTTGGGTGCGCCAATTTTCTTAAATCACTAGAATTTAGGCGTCGCGAAGGCCCAGTATTTCGATGCGATGAATACCACTGCTGCGCCAACGGAAATTCCGATCAGAATGTAAAAGAGCTGTTCTCGCTCTGTCAGACGTATGAGGGAATAGACCGTCAGCGTGTTTGCGGAAAAACCACTTCCCGCAGTTATGGCATACATCGGGACTGCGGTTCGGTGCGGACGGTTAGAGCGAAAGCTGAACCTCCGATGCCCAAAATAGGAAATGACAAACGAGGACGTAAAGCCAAGGCAATTCGCGAGGATGAGGCCAAGGCCCAAGGTTTCGTGCAGAAACGCCGCAAGCATAAAGTGTGAGCCAGATGCAACTAGGCCAACGATAGTGAATATCGTCGTCGTCCTCGCCAGAGATTGTTTTGTTTGTTCCGACATCATTAGGCCTAAGTCATCTGACGCGGGAATAGCAGAGTTCTGCCTTGGTGCAATAATCGTTAGGAAAATGAAAAGCGCCGCAGTTACAAACCACGGCGCATTCTCACAATGGGTCGAAGCTTAGGCTGGCGCGTGCTCTTCGGCAATCGCGGTAACCATACGGCACAGCGTTTCCTTGACTTCGTCGCTCTTGAGGCGCGAGAGGGCGAAGAAGATGCGCTGGGTCTGGTTGTCGAGAGGCTGCACATCGCCGCCTTCGTAGCCTTCAAAGAAGTGCGCAACCGGTAGGCCGAGGGCAATCGCGATGTCGTGCAAGCGGCTGGCCGAGACACGGTTCTGGCCTGTTTCGTACTTTTGGAGCTGCTGGAAAGAACAACCAATGTGCTTGGCCAGCGCAGATTGGGTCATACCGCGCATGACGCGGGCATTACGAATTTGGTTCGCGACATGGAGATCGACCGGATGTGACATAGAGTGCCTCACTAACTACATTTTCACTCTATTGTGGAAATTTCGGTCGCCTTAACAATTGATTAACGATAATTTGTTCGGTCAAACGGATCACCTTTTAAGGGGTGATTTATCACTCGTCAGGATAGTGCGGGATACGTGCGGATAACTTGTTTGCTGCAAGTGAATTTGAGAAAAACAGCTGTATCAGCTGGAGTTATGTTTTGACTGTCCATCAGGCACCAAACCTATTGTTCGAAATGTTGCGCTCTTTCGTTGAGCTCGCAAACTCGCTCAATTTGTCGCGTGCAACTGAGGTGACGGGGATCACGCGCCAGACGCTCAAGCGCCACATTAGCAACCTAGAGGAGTTGCGCGGAGCGCCGCTCTTCGATCTCATCGACCGCCGTTATGTCCTAACGAGCGAGGGAGAGGCTGCACTTCCTGAGGCCAAAGCTCTTTTGGAGCGAAGCGTAGCGTGGGTTCGAGCCGAGGAACCATTGGTCGAAGGTTTGCAAAAGGTCGAAACTCCAGACGGGCTCTATTCTTCTCGCCAGCTCCCGCTGCGTGCCCTTTGGGAAACCGAAGGAACTTGCACTGCAACATACGATGCTTGGAGCGCAGCACGCGGTGTCCTTGGGGATGTCGCCCTTGATCGGTTCCGCTCGCGTCTTGTGGTGTTCCGTCCTTTGGGTGACGAGTGGGTCTGCGTCTCACTTGGGGCAGAAAGTGTTCTGGCGCGGATGATCGGTTCGACGCGAGCTGCATCAGCAGTCGGTATGCCACTTAGCCTCATCTTTAAAGGTTTTGGTTGCTTGGAATGGATCGAGAACCTTTTCTCCAGCGTTAGCGCCTCGAGCGATGTGCGGCTTGATCGCGTCAGGATGCGTGCCAGCATATGTGGGGAAAGCATTGATTTTATGAGGCTTTCTATGTTGATCCGTTTTCCTGATGGATCAACTGGTGTTGCGACCTTCTGCGAGGATCATCGCTGAGCCAATAAAAAAGCGCCCCTCTGGGCGCTTTTGCGTTCGTGGACCTAAAGCGCCTTAGGCTCCCCAAGTTCTCACATCACCACAATCCATATGCACAAAGTTTGAGCCGGAGTATTTGCCGACGCCGCCTGCGTGGCAAGATTGCGCAGCGCGCGCCATTTGGCCGACCGAGCGGCTTGCAAGGCGAAGGTCTGCTGCTTGACCGCGCATGTGAAGCGAGTTGCGTGCAACGCCCGAAGATTGGCTGCGAAGCATCGCGTTGGTTTCAGGTGAGCGGTAGCCAGACAAGAGCATGTAGGGTTCGCTGACATCCAGAAGGGCATGGGACGCTGCCATGATGTCAATCGTACGGGTATCAATGTTGACGGCTTTGTTGTTACGCCAGTCACGCATGAAGAAGTTGATCTCTTTGACCGCTTCTCCGATGTATTCGCCTTCGATCCAGTAGATCATGTCGATCTTTTCACCGGTGCGGCCCGAGTACATCTTAATTCTGCGGATGTCGCCGGCATTACGCAGGAAACCGAACGCGTTTGCATATGTGGGGGCGGCGACGACTGCGGTTGCTGCGAACGCACCAAGAAGGCCGCGCCGAGTAATGCCTGAAGAGCTGGTGTTGGTCATGATTGCGTCTGTCCCGTCGCTATTATGATCGCCACGCGTTAACGGCGGCTGGTTACCATCTCCCCAGATGTGCCATTTTTATGGCATAGGGTGATTCATGAACCAACCTTTTTTTCTTTAGGTTTTGGTAACCTAGGCGGAAATCGGCGGGTTTTTGCGCAAAGCGGCGAACTGGTTCCTATGCGAACTTGATCCCAGACCCCAGAAATTGGGCCCTATGTGCAACAAAACAACAACTAACGGTGTTTATACTCAAATGTGAGTGGACATGCTGACTTTGACGAATTGAACTGGTTAAAAGCTTAAAATATTGGGTTTCGGGGGATTTTATAGTGGCGAAGTTGATGTTTGGTATGCGGAGTTCTGTTTTGGGGCTTTGCGTTTCACTTGCCGTTTTAGGTGCGGCCTCTTCTGCCCACGCTCAAGTGACTGCTTTTCGGCAAGCTGTGGCAGAGACCGCAGCGAAAGATGCGGATCTTGCTGAAATCTACCGCGCGCGCGTTTTCGAAGGAATTTGGACGGGAACAAGCCAAGAGGCACAAACCCGTCGCAATGCGCTTTTGACAGCGCTTGCTGATGCGCATTTACATGGATTGCCGCGCGATCGTTTTTCTCCCGAAGCGCTCGTTTCCCGCATTCAAAACGCGAAGACCGCAGCCGAACTTGGCGCGATGGATGTTGAGCTGTCCAAAGCGTTTCTGGACTACGCGCGCGCGATCAACACTGGGCTTTTGAACCCCGGTTCGGTCGTTTCTGAAATTAAGCGCGAGGTGCCAGTGCATGATCGTCAGGCGCTTTTGAACGAGTTCCTCGCAGCGCCTTCACCGACAGGTTATCTGCGCGATCTTGCGCCGAAGTCACATGAATATGCGCGTCTCCTGCGGCAGAAGTTTGAGCTTGAAAAAGTTGCGGTGAATGACAGCTGGGGACCTTTGATCCCTGTGCGGACGCTTCGTCCCGGCGATCAGGGTGATGCTGTAATTTCGCTTCGTAACCGATTGGTTGCAATGGGCTATTTGGATCGCTCTGTTTCGGGGCGCTATGATCCAGCCATGCAATCGGCGGTTCAGCGTGCACAAGAAGCCTTTGGTTTGCCTGCTGATGGCGTTGCAGGCGAGGATACCATTCGCGCCCTCAATACACCTGCAACAGAACGCCTCAAGTCTGTCCTCGTAGCACTTGAGCGTGAGCGTTGGACGAACTTTGAGCGCGGCGATCGGCATATCTGGGTCAACTTGACAGACTTTACGGCTCGGATCGTTGACAATGATATCGTGACTTTTGAGACGGTTGCAGTCATTGGTGCGACATCTAGCGATAGGCAAAGCCCCGAGTTCTCGGACGAGATGGAGCATATGGTGATAAACCCGAGCTGGTTTGTTCCGCGCTCGATCATCGTGAATGAATATTTACCAAAGTTACGTGCAAATCCGGGCGCTGTGAGCCATCTCCAAGTGGTGGCATCAAACGGAGCTGTCGTTAGTCGTGATCGCGATTTCTCGGGTTACTCTTCGTCAAGTTTCCCGTTCTCGATGCGTCAACCGCCGGGGCCTGGCAATGCTTTGGGGACTGTAAAGTTCCTCTTCCCGAACAAGTATAACATTTACTTGCATGACACGCCCGCCAAGTCGCTGTTCGAGCGTCAGGTCCGTGCGTTCAGCCACGGGTGTATCAGGCTTGGACAGCCACACGACTTTGCCTATGCTCTTCTTGCGGTGCAAACCTCTGATCCTGTGGAGTATTTTCAGTCACGCCTTCGGACCGGTGCCGAAACCCGCGTTGACCTTGAAAAGCATGTGCCAGTCCACATCGTCTATCGTACCGCTTTTACGAGCGTGACAGGCGAGATGCAGTATCGCCCAGACATTTATGGGCGTGACGCAAGGATTTGGGATGCGCTAGAAAGCCAAGGGGTGGTGATCGGCGACGTTCAGGGCTAAATCGTCACCAAAGACGAAAGGTCCGCCATGTCACATACCGTTCAGGAAATTGCAGAGGCCCTTGGCGCAGAGTGCTTTGGAGATGTGTCCATTCACGTGAATGGTGCCTCGGAACCTTCGACTGCTGGGGCGAGCGACTTGGCCTTGGCGATGGCTCCTGTTTATGGTGAACAACTCAAATTGGGTCGTGCGCGGGCCGCCGTCGTTTGGCCTGGTGCGGATTGGGAGGCCCTTGGGCTCGAAGCTGCGATCATCGCGCCGCGTGCAAGGCTTGCGATGGCCCGTTTGACGCAAATGCTCGACACCGACGAAGAGATTGCGAAAGGAGTTCACCCGAGCGCGATTGTTGGCGAGGGTGCCGAAATTGGCGCTGATGTTGATATCGGGCCCTATGCCGTGATCGGTAAGGGTGCAAAAATCGGCGCGGGAACTCGGATTGCTTCTCATGTTGTTGTCGCAGGAACTGCCACTATTGGCGAGAATTGTCTGATCCTCGAAGGCGCGAAGGTGCGCCGCCGAGTGAACATGGGTGATCGTTGCATCATCCATCCCGGTGCTGTGATCGGAGGAGACGGCTTTTCATTTGTCACCGAAGAGGAAGCTAACGTAGAACGCGCACGCTCCTCGATGGGTGAGGAAGGGATTGAGACTCCGACTGATGGGACTTGGCACCGAATTCATTCGCTTGGCGGCGTCGTGATCGGGGATGATTGCGAAATCGGAAGCAATGCAACGATTGACGCTGGCACGATCCGGCCCACACGCCTTGGAAATGGATGCAAGGTCGATAACCTCGTACAGATCGGCCACAACGTCGTTCTTGGAAATGATTGTCTGCTCGCAGGTAAGTCAGGCGTTGCTGGTTCATCCGTGCTTGGCGATCGTGTCGTTGTGGGTGGTGGGGCACTCATCGCGGATAACCTTAAAGTTGGTTCCGATGTAGTGATCACCGGAAACAGCGGTGTGTCCTCCAATGTGCCGTCAAAACGTGTTATGATGGGCTATCCTGCTGTGCCAATTCAGACGCATGTCGAGATGTACAAAGCGCTACGGCGACTGCCACGTTTCATGAAGGATTTTGCAAATCGTCAAAAAACGGTTTCAAACTCGGACGAGACTCCCTAGATGGCAGTCATGAGCTGCTACGCAACATAAGTGGGGCACGGAATGAGCATTCAGGACAAAGTCATCGCTATCATCGCTGAACAGGCTTTCCTTGAGCCGGACGATGTAAAGCTTGAAAACTCGCTTGAAGAACTAGGCATCGACAGCATGGGGTTGGTCGAGTGTATTTTCGCAATCGAAGAAGCATTCGATATTTCGGTGCCGTTCAACGCAAATGAACCTTCGGCAAGCGACTTTGATATTTCTTCTGTTGCTGCGATCGTTCGCGCAATCGAAGCGATGATGAAAGAACAGGTTTGAACGCCATATGAAGCGCGTAGTAATTACCGGCGCGGGGACGATCAATCCATTGGGCCGCAATGTGGCTTCCACTCTCGAGGCCATGCGGGAGGGCCGTTCAGGCATTAGTGCGCTCGATATTCGCGACGTAGATCGGTTGATGGTTCAGATCGGCGGGCAGGTGCGTGGCTATGATGAAGCCGAGCATTTTAACCGGCAGCAGATTGCGCTCTATGATCGGTTTACACAATTTACCTTAATCGCCGCGAAAGAGGCCGTTGCTCAGGCGGGGATTGACCTGCATGGCGAAGAGGCTGACCGTTCGGGCGTGATCCTCGGGACCTCTGGCGGTGGTTTGAACACCCAAGACGAAAACTATCGTGCCGTCTATGAAGAGGGTAAGAACCGCGTCCATCCGTTCATCGTTCCAAAGCTGATGAACAACGCTGCGACAAGCCATGTCTCGATGGCCTACAATTTACGCGGACCGTCGTTCACCGTAGCAACAGCTTGTGCCTCGTCGAACCATGCGATGGGATTGGCCTTTCAGATGGTACGCTCAGGTGTCGCCCCCATTATGCTGACGGGCGGGTCAGAGGCCATGCTTTGTTTTGGTGGGATCAAGGCATGGGAAGGCTTGCGCGTGATGTCGCGAGATGCTTGCCGTCCGTTCTCGGCCAATCGCAACGGGATGGTCCAAGCGGAAGGCGCCGGTGTGTATGTGTTTGAGGACTACGACCGAGCACGCGCACGCGGCGCGAATATCCTTGCGGAAGTCATTGGTTTTGCTATGTCTTCTGACTCGTCAGATATCGTGACACCGTCTAAAGCGGGGGCCGCGCGTGCGATTTCCGGTGCGCTGAAGGATGCAAAGCTCGACAAGGGCGAGGTTGGCTACATCAACGCCCATGGCACGGGCACGGCAGCGAATGACAAGACCGAATGTGCCGCTGTCGCAGATGTGTTTGGTGCACATGCTGACCGTTTGATGATGTCCTCTACAAAGTCCATGCATGGACATCTGATCGGCGGCACGGGCGCGGTCGAGCTTTTAGCCTGCATTATGGCGGTTAGGGATGGGGTCATCGCTCCCACGATCAACTATGAAGAAGCAGACCCGGAATGCGCATTGGATGTTGTTCCCAATGTCGCGCGCGAGGCAAAGGTTGATGTCACGCTTTCTAATGCCTTTGCTTTCGGCGGGTTAAATGCGGTGATTGCGCTTCGCAAAGCGCCCTAAAACGCAAAAGGCCGCCTCATTGGGCGGCCTTTTCGGTATTCTGAGTTCGTTACTGAACCGAGGCCAGTACCTTGTCGTAGGCAGCCGTAAAGCCGGACAGAGAGAGCGTCAGAACCACTGCTTCACCTGTTTCGGAACCTGCGGGAACCAGTTTGACGGTCGCCTTGGCGCCTTTTTGCATAAGCGAGATATCGTCAGCTGTGACACCCATGCGAGACACGCAGCCTTGGGCGTTGCAGAAGGTGAAATCATAACGGCGCTCTTCACCGCCATCGATTACCATGGCAACACCAGCAGGAAGATAGGTCTCAAGCGGGGTTACCATCGTCGCACCAGCAACAGCGGGGCCACCGTCGTTGAGAGGTAGCATCGTAAACTCAGCAACTGCGTTGCCTGTTTCATTCACGAGAAGCTGATAGATCTGGCAGGGGTCTTTGCCATCCTCGGACTTAAGGCAGCGAACATCCCAGTCGCCTGATGTTTCTGCCACGTAGGTTTCGCCGACTTGCGGCTCTGCGGTTGCGGCAGCATTTTCTTCATTTGTCGCGTCCTGTGCGGAAGCGGCACCCGCAAATGCGATCAAAGAAACAACGGAAATAGTTTTGAACATAGAGAACATCAGGGCGTCCTGTTGATTAAAAGTTGGCTCTAAATAGCACGGTCGAAAAGCAATGTCAGTCCCACGCAAATCACGTTTGCGCGGGAGTTTGCCACCCTGGTAACAAAATCATTTCATTGAATAAAATTGAAAAAGGGACCGCAATGCGATCCCCTTTCCATTATTCTCCCTGTCGGACTTGGCCGACTAATTAAGGTGACGCTAAGTGAAGGCAAAACGGACGTCAACCGGAAAAAAATCAGACGAATGAAAAAAGACCGCATCCAAGGGCGCGGCCAGTCAGACAGGGAGGAAACGCCGCATTCCATAGGGGAAATTGGCGAGTATCAGGCTTACAAATAAGCGTTAAGATTGTATGGTGGCCCCGTTCTCTATCCGAGGTAAGATATGCAAGATCACATTTTCATCGGCGGCGGCGGCAATGGATATGCCGAAGCGCAAAAACTTTTGCTCAACTACACAAATAGACATGGCCTTATTGCTGGGGCGACCGGCACAGGTAAGACCGTCACGCTCCAGATTCTGGCCGAAGGTTTGTCCGCCGCAGGAGTGCCAGTTTTTCTTTCAGATGTGAAAGGTGATCTCTCAGGTCTCGCGGCTTCTGGTAGCGAAGGCTTCAAGCTCCATGACGCATTTATGAAGCGGGCCGCCACGATCGGGCTTGATCTGACCTACTGTAAGTTTCCGGTGACGTTCTGGGATCTCTATGGTGAGCAGGGGCATCCCGTGCGCACCACCGTTTCCGAGATGGGGCCGTTGCTTCTTAGTCGTCTGCTCGAATTGACGGACGTGCAAGAGGGCGTTCTCAACGTTGCCTTCCGTGTCGCAGACGAAGAGGGATTGCCGTTGCTTGATCTCAAGGACCTTCAAGCGCTGCTCCTTTTCGTTGGCGAAAACGCGAAGGACTTGTCGCTTCGCTATGGTAACGTCGCTGCGTCCTCGGTCGGCGCTATTCAGCGTCAGCTGTTGGTTTTGGAGAACCAAGGCGGGAACGAGCTTTTTGGTGAGCCTGCTCTGGAATTGTCTGATCTGATACGCTGTGATGTCGATGGGCGCGGTGCGATCAACATCCTTGCTGCGGACAAGTTGATGAACAGTCCTCGTCTCTACGCGACTTTCCTTTTGTGGCTCTTGTCAGAGCTTTTTGAGGAACTCCCCGAAGTCGGCAATCCTGACAAACCGAAACTTGTGTTCTTCTTTGATGAAGCGCACCTCTTGTTTGACGATGCGCCGAAGGCATTGGTTGATAAGGTAGAGCAGGTGGCGCGGCTTATTCGTTCCAAGGGCGTTGGCGTGTTCTTCATCACTCAAAACCCAGCTGATGTGCCCGACGATGTTCTTGGTCAGCTTGGAAACCGCGTGCAGCATGCTCTGCGTGCATTCACCGCTCGGGACCAAAAGGATCTTCAGAAAGCGGCAGAGACATATCGTCCAAACCCGAACTTTGACACAGCTGAAGCGATCCGAGAGGTCGGGACTGGCGAAGCCGTAACTTCGATGCTGGACCATAAAGGTATTCCGATGATCGTCGAGCGTACGCTTATACGTCCGCCCTCATCGCAGCTCGGTCCGATTACGCCTCAAGAACGCGCTGCGATCATGTCGATGTCTCCGATGTCGGGCAAATATGACAAGCGTTTGGATCGTGACAGCGCCTTTGAAATGCTTGCACGCCGCGCTGATGCCGCAGCACAGGAGGCCGAAGAAGCCGAAGCACGCGCTGCCCGTGAGGAAGAAGCCGAGCGCGAGTTTAAGCAAGCGCGGCGCTATGACGGAGGTCGCACAACGACGACGCGGTCGCGCCGCTCAAAAGAGCCAGAGAGCCTTGGTGGTGCGCTCGCCGATGCCTTTGTCAAAGAGATGAAAGGCACAACGGGACGCCGCATCATTCGCGAGATATTTGGGACAATCTTTAAGTCACGCTAATTCAGAGCGTTTCCGTATCAAGGGGCCGGATTTTCAGTAATGAAATCCGGTTTTCTTGTTTCTCTAGAACCTCAAATCGAAAGCCGTGGAAACTAAAGACCTGACCTACCGTTGGGATCATCTGCGCCTCGTGGATGACAAGCCCTGCAATGGTGTTCGCTTCTTCGTCGGGCAGGGACCAGTCATGCGCGCGGTTAAGGTCGCGGATCGTGGACGCGCCGTCGATGATATAGGCGCCGTCGGATGTCCGAGCGAGCGTATCCTCTTCATCGACGTCGAACTCGTCGGCGATCTCGCCAACAATCTCTTCTAGAATGTCCTCAAGGGTGATCAGACCTTGGATGCCGCCATATTCGTCAACCACAAGCGCAAAGTGCGTCTTACGCTTGAGGAAGTTGCGCATCTGGTCGTCCAAAGTGGTCGTCTCTGGGATGAAATAAGGTTTCATCGCGACGTCGAGCACATTGAATGCCTTGAGTTCATCGGGATCGATTTGCCCATCAGAAAGCATCTTATGCATCGCACGCAGAAGGTCCTTTGCATGAAGGACGCCGACGATGTTCTCTGGATCATTCCGATAAAGGGGGAGGCGCGTGTAATTGCTTGCCAGACACTGCGCCATAATCTCAGTAGCCGAGAGATTCATGTCGATCATCTCGATACCAGAACGGTGAAGCATGATCTCTTCAACAGTACGGTCCGCAAGATCGAGCGCACCAAGAATGCGGTCACGGTCTTCCTTTTCGACGATCCCTTCGGAGTGGCCGAGTTGCAATGCGCCCGCAATCTCTTCGCGAACCGCAAGTACATTGCTATCAGGGTCAGTCCTTACGCCAAAGAGAGCTAGAACACCGCGCACGAGGATTTGGACAGCACTCACGATAGGCGAGAATATCAGGATCACATAGCTGATTGGGCGCGCAACCTTTGAGGCCACGGTCTCAGGGTTTGTGATCGCATATGTCTTGGGGAGCACTTCGGAAAAGACAAGGACAAGTACAGTCATTGCGAGGGTGGCCACAGCTACACCGTTTTGGCCAAAGAGCTTGGTCAGAACGGCGGTCGCAAGCGATGTCGCAAGGATGTTCACCACGTTATTTCCAAGGAGGATCGAACCGATCAACCTTTCGGAGTCTTCTGTCACGTCGAGCGCGCGCTCTGCGCCGGTTGAGCCTTTGTCTGCGTTCGCACGGAGTTTGCCGCGAGACGCAGCCGTGAGAGCCGTTTCAGACCCAGAGAAAAAGGCGGATAGCACAAGAAGCACAAGGATCGCCGCAGTGGTAATCCAGAATGCACCATTCAAGAGAGAAGCTGTTTCGGTCATGGGCAAGTTATGGGGGTGGAGCGAGCGCCGTTCAAGGGGATCTTATGCTTTCCCGGCTAGTGGATGATGCTCAAGAACCAGAGACTTGAGTCTTTCATCGAGAACATGCGTGTAAATCTCGGTCGTTGCGACATCAGCGTGACCAAGCATTGTTTGAATGGCGCGCAAATCGGCCCCACCAGCAAGGAGATGCGTCGCAAAAGCGTGCCGCAATGTGTGCGGCGTGACAGTTGTCGGATCGATACCCGCAATTACGGCGAGTTCCTGAATGAGGACGAAAAATCTTTGGCGAGTGAGATGCCCCGCTTTGCCGCGCGAAGGGAAAAGATACTTGGATGCGACTTTGCCGTTCTTTTTGGCCAGCGCTTCCTCTCGGTCACGCTGAGCGAGCCAATCCCCAAGCGCAAGTCGTGCACGGTCTGACAAGGGGACGAGACGTTCTTTGCCACCTTTACCACGCACCAAGAGCATACGAGGATCACCACGAGCGGCACTGACTGGAAGGCCTACCAACTCGGTCACGCGCATGCCGGTTGCATAAAGTAGTTCAACCAAAGCACCGTTGCGAAGCGTTTCTCTGCCATGTGAATGGGCTGCTTCTATGAGCCTATCCACTTCGCCAATCGAGAGCGTCTTGGGGAGACGTTTTGATTTCCCTGGCCCCTTAATTCGAAGCGCTGGGTTGTCTGTGCGCCAACTTTCTTCAAAGGCAAAACGGAAAAGTTGTTTGACGGCTGAAAGACGTCTTGCGCGTGTCGAGACAGCCAATCCTTCGGCTTCGCAGGCAATTAAATATGCCTCGACATCACTTTGTGAACAGCTTGCATAGTGCAGCTGCCGCCGTGAAAGCCAATCGCCAAAGTCAGCAAGATCGCGGGCATATGCAAGTTGCGTATTCGTTGCCGCGTCGAGTTCGGCTGCTTGCGCTTCTAGAAAAGCTTGAACCCAATGGGCCATGGGTTGAGAGGTTGCGCTCACGAAGGGTGATCCAGTATCAAATACTGAAGCGCGGCGCGTCGCGCCGTGTCTTCCAGTCCAAGCCGGCGAAAGATCACAAGTGCTTCACTTATTGTGCTTGGATCACCAGCAAGTCCCGCTGAGAAGAGTGCGATTGCACGGAGCAGGGTTTCACCAATTTTGCCGTCGGAGATCAGCTGCTCAAAACCAATTGGAGTAACTGAACTAGTAAAGCCGTTTACGACCGCTTGCTCGGCAAGTGAAAGGTTGTCTTGCGGTGTCACAGTTCCGCGCGCAATTGCAACGAAGATTGGGTCCATCTCCGAGGCGCGTTCGATCGCCGCTTGCTCGTAGTTTCGTGACAGGAGGAGGACCTTAAGAGCAATATCCTGCGCTTCGCCCGTCAGTTCGACCTGAGCCAGTCGAGGGCCGAATTCCTCGGCAAAGGCCACTTCGATGTTGGCTTGCTCCGCCGCTGCCCATGCAGATCCGAGCGTGCCTTCGATCAAAGTGGGCTTTCCCGTGCCGAGCGCGCTTGTAAAGTCTTGCATCGCTTCTGCACGGCTCCAGATGCCGCCCGAAGCGGCTGGTGTTTTGGCGTTGTAGAGAGACCAAAGAACCGTATGGGTCAGGGCGCCATCGCGTACAAGTCGCTCTGCCGCTTCCATCTGGTTACGCCAACCTGCAGTATCACGCAGGTCAGCGTGCGCAAAGGCACGGGGTAGGCTCGACGTCGGAATTGGCTCGCCAATCGCCTCGCGCATGCGGAAGATGAGCGGGCTGATCCGATTGGGGGTCGGAAGATCAGGCTCACCTTCATAAAGATCCGGATCAAGGAAACGAGACAAAAGTGCGTCCATTTCCGGATCAATGTCGCCGAGTGCGCGACCCGTATTTAGGATGAGGGCTGCTGCGTTCCAATCACCTGCGCGCGCAATACAGAAAATACGAGCGGGGTAGGTTGGGGCGACATCTGGGCGCTCTTCCATCACGCGGCAGGCATCGGCCTCTGTCCCGGTCAGCAATGCAACGTCGAACCAACGGCGAAATGCGTCTGGGAGAGATGGGTCGCCGGCCTCTATCAAAGCCTGCGCTTGTTCAATTGCGCCGATATCAAGAAGCTTGTCTGCACGGGCAAGGAGGAACTCACCTTCGGGACCCGAGCCGACTGGCGCCGCACCGTCAGCTAGCATCAAAGTGATAAGGAGTTCATATATCGCAGGCAGAGTTTCGAGCCGCTCGGCCTGAACCAGGGTGACGACATCGGCGACATTGCTAGATGACCATAAATTGGTTGGAAGCCCCGTCACCGAAAGCGGCAAGATGCCGATCCCATCGGGTGTTGCTCGGTCAAGCGGTGTGACGCTCACTTCAGGGGTCGCAGCGCCGTTAAGATGCGGCGTAGAATCGTTGAAATTAGGAAGGTAAATCGGTGCTTCGACGCTTCGCGAGAGCCAGTCAATCGCATTGAGAGGTTCCGCTTCTTGTGCAAAAAGCGGACCCTGCGCAAACGCAACAATAAGCGCTAAGACAGAAGTCTGACGTCCCGAATGTCCTGCCATACCCACGTTCACTCGGCACTCAACGTGACGGGCTGGACGATTTCAGCAGTCGGCGCAGCAAAGTCACTTGGGAAGAATAGGGGTCCAACATAGGCATAGGCAACAAGCCCAAGCCCAGCGAGGATCGCAAGAATGAAGATCGCTTTGAATAGTTTCCAGAGCATTTTGTGCCTTTGCCTCGTGTTCGATGGCCCCATTTGCGGGGATTTTGTCCCTTTATAGCTGGCCTTTTCAGCAATATCACGCCATTGAGTACAGAAAATATCAACTCGGCAGAGCTGTGCCGAAAGGGAATGACCATAAAGTGATGGCACGAAAGGCCTCAAAACCGAAAAACAAAATGAGTTCAGAGTTCGAATTGCATCGAACGATTGTGCTCGTTGGCATGATGGGGTCGGGAAAAACCGCTATTGGCAAGGCACTTTCGACCCGTCTCGGTGTGCCGTTCCTCGATTCTGATGCAGAAATCGAAGCTGCGGCAAATGCCACGATTGCAGAGATTTTCGAACGTGATGGCGAAGAGTTTTTCCGACGCCGTGAATCCGAAGTGATCAACCGTCTTCTGAGTGGCGAGCCGTGTGTTCTCTCGACGGGTGGCGGTGCGTTTTTGGCTGAACGGAATCGGGCGGCAATTTCCGAAATGGGTGTTTCGCTTTGGCTCAACGCTAGTCTAGAGACCCTCTGGGAGCGCGTCCGCCATAAGACAACGCGTCCGCTGCTCCGGACTGCCAATCCAAAGCAAACCCTTACCGATTTGCTCAACACGCGCCTGCCGATTTATCGCCAAGCCAATCTCGTTGTTGATGTGGACGGTGGTTACTCGATTGAGCAGACAACAGAGGCCGCGATCGACGTTTTGAGGGGGCGTCCTGACGTGTTGGAGAAGATTAATGACCTATGAGACCGTTTCTGTTGCACTTCCAGGACGAGAGTATGACGTTCTCATTGGACCGGAGCTTTTGGACGTTGCGGGCGAGAAGATTGCCCCGATGTTGCGCCGCAAACGCGTCGCGATCCTTACCGATGAAACGGTTGCGCGGCATCATCTTGCGCGCTTAGAGGCGTCTCTTTACGCTGCCGGTATCAAACACAGCGCCTTGGCCTTGCCTGCTGGTGAAAGCACCAAGGGTTGGCCGCAGTTCACGCGCGCGGTCGAATGGCTCCTGTCCGAAAAGATCGAACGTTCGGACATCGTGATCGCTTTTGGTGGCGGTGTGATTGGCGATTTGGCGGGTTTTGCAGCGTCTGTGGTGCGCCGCGGTTTGCGCTTTGTTCAGATACCGACGACGCTGCTTGCACAGGTTGACAGCTCGGTGGGCGGCAAGACTGGTATCAACACTTCGCACGGTAAGAACCTTGTTGGCGCGTTCCATCAGCCTGTTCTGGTTCTGGCGGATACAGGGCTCTTGCGCACTCTCCCGCGCCGCGATTTCCTCGCTGGTTATGGCGAGGTAGTGAAATACGGGCTCTTAGGTGATGCTGCATTCTTTGACTGGCTTGAAGTCAATGGGCCAAAGCTTTCCGACGATATGGATGCTGTTGTCTATGCGGTTAAACGTTCGGTTGAAATGAAAGCCGAGATCGTAATGCGCGATGAGACAGAGCAGGGCGATCGCGCCCTTCTCAATCTGGGTCACACGTTCTGTCACGCTTTCGAAGCCGCTACGGGGTATTCGAGCAGGCTCTTGCACGGTGAAGGCGTTGCGATTGGCTGCGGGCTTGCGTTTGAGCTTTCGGCTCGCTTGGGTCTATGTTCGCAAGAAGCGCCAAGCCGCGTCCGCGCCCATCTGAGCGACATGGGAATGATGGTGAACCCAACCGATATCAAAGGCGATCTTCCCCCAGCGGAAGAGCTTCTTGAACTCATGGCACAAGACAAAAAAGTGCTCGACGGGAAGCTTCGATTTATCCTCGCACGCGGGGTCGGGGAGAGTTTTGTCACCTCGGATGTGCCGAAAGAGGCCGTGCTTGGTCTCTTGAACGACCGCCTATCTGCGTGACCCAAATGAAAAGCCCGCGAAAGTCGCGGGCTTTGTTCTTTTACTTGGAATTGGCGCCCATTTAGAACGGAATTTCGTCGTCCATACCGGCACCGCCGCCCGACGGACCGTTGTCATAACCGCCGCCGTATCCGCCATTGCCGCCACGATCATCATAGCCGCCACGGTCGTCGTATCCGCCGCCGCCATTGCCGCCACCCCCGTTGCCGCCGTCACCTCGACCGCCAAGGAGCGTGAGTTCCCCGCGATAGGGGCGAATGACGACTTCAGTCGTGTAACGGTCTTGACCAGATTGATCCTGCCACTTGCGCGTTTCGAGTTGACCTTCGATGTAAACGGTGGAGCCTTTGCGAAGATACTGCTCCGCAATGCGGCCAACAGGCTCGGAGAAGATCGCGACCGAGTGCCATTCGGTACGCTCGCGGCGCTCGCCCGTGTTGCGGTCTTTCCAAGTTTCAGACGTTGCGATGCGAAGGTTCACAACTTTGCCGCCGTTCTGGAAATTGCGAACTTCGGGATCGCGGCCAAGATTGCCGACGATAATGACTTTGTTGACTGAACCGGCCATGCGGGTCCCCCTTCGAATCTTGGTTTTGTTCGGGAGACTTTACACCACCGCATATTGGTGAAGGAAAGCCTAAACGCGGCGAGGTCCTAAGTTGTGCACAGAAATTTTGCGGATTCTTGCTACAATGACGGTTGTGGGAGCGATGATCCGTCTTATCTCTTGACCCAGAAGCCGGTGTAGATTTGTTAATCGAATAAAGAATAAACTGGTCGGCGCAACAGTCATAGGGACGACTGATGAGAGGGATGAAACTTGGGCTTGCCTTTGTGCTCGGCTTTGCGGCCACGCCAGTTTTGGCGGAGTCCGTTTCGACGAGCTCTCGTGGGTCACTGTTTAAGAGCCAGCTTAAAGTTCTCGATAGTCGTGCGAGCGAGCAGTATTCCTTTTCGAACCGGCTCACACCAAATGCAAGTTCCGCCAGCTTAGCCAGCGTGAATGTGCCGCGGTTCACAGGCTCGTATAGCGGTCCATACCTCGCACTGGCGCGCGCAGCGGCACGTCGGCACAATGTGCCAGAGGATTTATTTCTCCGCCTTGTTCAACAGGAAAGCGGCTGGAACGCGGGTGCCGTATCAGATGCAGGGGCAATCGGGCTTGCTCAGCTCATGCCAGAAACGGCCGCGCTTTTGGGCGTTAATCCAACGGACCCAGCGCAGAACCTCGAAGGTGGTGCGCGTTATCTTGCTATGCAGTACCGCACATTTGGGAGCTGGCGTCTCGCACTTGCTGCCTATAATGCCGGACCCCAAGCCGTTGAAAAGCATGGCGGAATTCCACCATACGATGAAACTCGCAATTATGTTCGCGTAATCTTAGGCAGCTAGTGCTGGCCTATGCGGCGGAACTTGGTAGGGGTCATCCCTGTCTGGTTCTGGAAGGCACGCGTAAAATACGCTGGTGAAGTATAGCCGAGACGTGACGCGATATCTTGAACGGGCGTGCGAGTGTCGCGCAGCAAGAGGCGCGCCTCATAAAGAACGCGGTCAGACAAAAGAGCATGCGCGGAGCGTCCGCAGGTCTGGTTGCAGCAACGCGTGAGGTGCGTTGGCGTCACACCCAAAGCAGCGGCGTAATCCGCGACCCCTTTTTCCGAGCGGAAATCACGCTCGATCAAGTCAGTGTAGGCTGCAACCAGCCGTGCGGATGATGTCTCAGAGCGATTAGAGGTTGGATCGGCAGGATGCTCTTGTAGCTGCCGCTCAAAGAAGACGCCCAAGATGCCAACTAGATAATGCGCGGCTCTTGTGTGCGCGGCCTTTGACGATTTCAATTCACGTTCAAGATTATCGAAATGCGTGAAAAGTTCTTTCTGAGCGTGCACATCCCGAATGCGCAAATGCACAGGTTCTTCAGGCCATTCTCCAGCCATAGCCAGCGGGATTGAGAGCATTTGGCCAAAAACGGTCGTTCCGACCTCGAACCCATACATGGTGTTTGGCGGAATATAGATCATGTTGTTGGGGCCATATCCGCTTGTCAGGCCAGCAATCGTGATGCGGCCCTGACCCTTGGAGATGTAGAGAAGACGCGGTGCGGCGTGGGATCGCATGGCCTCGGTCCGCCAGCGGCCAGTGTCAGCATTCTGGGCAATGGGCACAAGTGAAAGACGGTTTGCAACATCAGCTTCGACGATTGGCGTCAGTGCAGATTTAACCGTGTGCGACATCATATTTTCCAAAACCGTGTTCGATTATTGAAAGAATGTGGCCCATACCTTTGTGAAACAAGGGCAAAAGTTAACATTTCGTAAATATGTTGTTTACGATTCTGTGGATAAATTGGGGATAATTTCCCATTTTTTCATCCGAGCCCGAAACCAAGTGCGCTGGCGTTTGGCAAATTGGCGTGTTGCAACAACAGCGTTTTCGATCGCCACGTCGAGAGGCATTTCACCCCTGAGATGTGCGATCATTTCAGGAGCGCCAATTGCTTTGGACGACAGATACTTTGGATTCCAGTGTTTTAGCATTGCCTCGGCCTCGAGGAGGGCACCTTGTTCGATCATCATGTGGAAACGCTTTTCGATCCGGTCATTCAGCCATTGCTTGTCCGGCATCAAACAGATTGCGGTCGTTTCAGCGAGAGGGAGAAGCGGTTCCGGCGTGTCGTCTTGCCAAGATGCGAGTGGACGACCGGTCGCTCGAAGGACTTCCCACGCTCGTTGAACTCTCGCACGGTTCTTTGTGTCTATACGCGAAATTGTTTCTGGATCGAGATCAATCAAAAGCTGGGCGAGGGGAATCGCATCGGCCTCGGACCTCACTTCTGAAGGGGTTTGCGGGATTTCCGCGAGGCCTTCGGTAAGTGCCGTAAAGTAGAGTCCAGTCCCACCCACAATGATTGGGCGTACATTGGATGACAAAAATGGCTTCACATCGCGCAGCCAATGACCAACCGAATATTCGGCGTCAAATGGCACATGCCCGTAAAGCTCGTGCCGCGCTAAGCTGGTTTCTGCCTCGGGTGGGCGCGCGGTTAGGATACGCCATCCATCAAAGACCTGAAGAGCATCCGCGTTGATAATCACGCCGCCTTGCTCACGCGCGATCTTGAGAGCGAGGGCTGACTTTCCGGACGCTGTTGGGCCTGCGATAAGTACCGGCTTGTCACTTGGAATGGCGCGCGTTTCGATCACTCGGAGGCCTTCGTTTGTTTTCTCGATTTTAGAGGTGGTTATTTCGTATGCACAGCATTGAACATTTCCTCCTTTTCCGACATTTTGGCGGGCGATGAAAGAACCCATTCAGGAGTAAGGGCGATGAGCGAGACCAAGAACATCAAATTTAAGAGGGTCATGCTCAAGATTTCGGGTGAAGCCCTGATGGGCGACACGCAGTTCGGTCTCCATCCACCAACCGTTGAACGCATCGCGCGCGAAGTTAAATCGGTGCACGATCTAGGTGTCGAGATTTGTATGGTGATCGGTGGCGGCAACATTTTCCGCGGACTTCAAGGTTCGGCGCAGGGGATGGAACGCACGACTGCCGATTACATGGGCATGTTGGCGACTGTCATGAACGCACTTGCGATGCAATCCGCGCTAGAGAGCCTTGGCGTCTTTACTCGTGTGATCTCGGCTATTCCGATGGATCAGGTTTGCGAGCCTTACATTCGTCGCCGTGCAGTGCGCCACCTTGAGAAAAAGCGTGTGTGCATTTTCGCCGCTGGAACCGGCAATCCGTATTTCACAACGGATACCGCCGCGACACTCCGCGCAAACGAGATGTCTTGCGAGGCGATCTTTAAGGGCACCAAAGTCGATGGTGTATACGACAAAGATCCAAAGAAGCATGAGGACGCCAAGCGCTTTGAAACCGTCACCTATGATGAGGTTTTGGCGCAGCACCTTGGCGTTATGGATGCCTCCGCAATCGCGCTTGCGCGCGATAACGATCTTCCGATTATCGTCTTTAGCCTTGATGAGCCCGGTGGCTTCCGTGGTATCCTTGCAGGCGAAGGCACCTATACAACCGTGCACTCTTAACGGTATAGCAAACTAAATCACGAATAACCCGTCAGGGGAGCAGACCACCTATGTCCGATGAATTTGAACTTGATACCGACGATCTGACCCGCCGCATGGATGGCGCTATTGCCGCGCTGCGCACCGAATTTGCATCGCTGCGGACGGGCCGAGGATCGGCCTCGATGCTCGACCCAATTCAGGTTGAAGCTTACGGCCAGATGACCCCGCTCAATCAAGTTGGCACCGTCAACGTGCCAGAGCCGCGGATGGTTACGATCAACGTTTGGGACAAGGGCCTTGTCGGCAAGGTCGAAAAAGCAATCCGCGAGAGCGGTTTGGGGATTAATCCCCAGTTGAACGGCACCATCATTATGTTGCCTATCCCTGAATTGAACGAAGAACGTCGTCGTGAGTTGTCTAAAGTGGCGGCTCAATACGCCGAGCATGCGCGCGTCGCTGTGCGAAACCTGCGCCGCGATGGTATGGACAAGGTGAAGAAGGCCAAAGCTGATGGTCTTTCCGAGGACGATCAGAAGTTCTGGGAAGGTGAAGTTCAGTCGATGACCGACCAGTATGTAAAGCAGGTCGACGAGCTTCTCGACACGAAACAAAAAGAGATCATGCAGGTCTAATTGTTGATCTAAAGGAGCCTCGTAATGGCTGTTGAGACGGATGACCAAGCCCAAACGGGCCCCAAACACGTAGCAGTCATTATGGATGGCAATGGACGTTGGGCGCAAATGCGCCATCGTCCGCGCCTCTTTGGACACCATGCCGGTGCAAAGCGTATCCGCGAAATCGTTGAGGTCTGCCCCGAAGTCGGAGTGAAGTACCTCACGATTTTTGCGTTTTCGACTGAGAATTGGAAGCGGACACAGACAGAAGTGTCTGGTCTGATGGCGCTTTTCCGCAAATACATCGAGAAGGAAGCGAAAGACCTCATTAATGACGGTGTTCGCGTGCGTTTCATCGGCGACCGGATCAAGCTTGATGAAAAGCTGGTTTCCTTGATGGATGAACTGGAACTTTTGACTTCTGGCAATGACAAGGTTCACCTCACAATCGCGTTGAACTATGGCGGTCGAGATGAAGTAACCCGCGCAGCAAAGCGACTGGCCTATGACATCGAAATCGGCAAGTTAACGCACAAGGATGTGACGGCTGAAACGCTTGCCAGCTATCTCGACACCCATGTTCTTCCTGACCCTGATCTGGTGATCCGCACATCGGGGGAAGCGCGTATTTCGAACTTCCTTTTGTGGCAGTCGGCTTATTCTGAATACGAGTTCATCGACACGCTCTGGCCAGACTTTACCGCAAATGAATTCTGTGAGGTTGTCGGGCGCTACGGTGCACGTGATCGACGGTTTGGCGCGGTTAAGGCCTAACATGAGCTCACCTCAACGCTCTGGAAATTGGGGAGATTTACTTCCCAGACTGCTTTCTGCCATCGCGATGGTTGCCATAGGCGTTTTCACGATCGGTGAAGGTGGGCTTTGGTTTCAGGGGCTTGCTGTTATCGTTACCGGCCTCATGTTCTGGGAACTGACTCGCTTGATCGAGCCTGCTCGCAAAGGGCGGGCAATCGTTCTTGGTATCGTTGCCGCACTTGCACAGGTCGCCGTGATCTATGGCGGTGCTGGGTGGCCATTCCTGATTTTTGTCCTTCTGGCACTCTTCGCAGGCATGGTGTCCTTTCGCGATAAATGGATCGTGATGCTTTATGGTATCCCTGTTCTCTTTGCTCCATGGGGGTTCGTTTACTTCCGTGAAGAAGGAAGTGTTCACCAGCTCGCGTGGGTCGTCGTCGTGATCGTTGTGACCGACATTCTTGGATATTTCGCAGGTCGTTTCCTTGGCGGTCCCAAGTTCTGGCCCAAGGTCAGCCCGAAAAAGACGTGGAGCGGGACGCTCGCGGGTTGGGTCGGTGCTGCTCTGGTTGGTGCCGCCTATGTATTTTACTTCGACGTCGCGCCTGTTTTCGTTCTATTTTCAGTGCTCCTGTCCTTTGCTGGACAGATGGGCGATATCATTGAGAGCGCAATCAAGCGCAGAGCAGGGATCAAGGATAGTTCGAACCTCATTCCCGGACACGGCGGGTTGTTGGATCGCTTTGACGCGATGATTGCTGCGTCTTCCGTGCTTTTGATCCTGCTTTGGGCGCATTCCTTCGTGACAGCATGACGCAATTACGACGAGTTTCAGTTTTTGGCGCAACAGGGAGCATCGGGCAAAACACGCTTGATCTCATTGCGCGAGATCCCAGCAATTACGAAGTTGTGGCTCTTACAGGTGGCCGTAATGTTGCGCAGCTTGCCGAGGATGCCAAACGTCTTAAGGCGCAGGTCGCGGTTACGTGCTTTGATAGCTGTAGGGCTGAGCTCCAAGACCATTTGGCGGGGACTGGGATCGAAGTCGCAAGCGGTGATGAAGCAATCGTCGAGGCAGCGAGCCGACCGGCCGACTGGGTCATGAGCGCGATTGTCGGTGCTGCTGGGCTTCGTCCGGGGTTGGAGGCCTTGAAGCACGGAACCACTTTGGCATTAGCAAACAAGGAGTCGCTCGTTACCGCTGGCCCACTTTTGCTCTCACAAGCCAAAGCATATGGCGCGAAAGTGCTTCCCGTGGATTCTGAACATTCGGCGATTTTTCAGGCGTTGATCGGAGAGGACAAATCCGCCGTTGAGCGCGTGATTATTACTGCCTCGGGCGGAGCCTTCCGTGATTGGCCAATCGAAAAATTAGCTCAAGCTACGGTGTCCGAGGCATCCTCGCATCCCAATTGGGACATGGGCCAACGGATCACGATCGACAGTGCCTCAATGTTTAATAAGGCGATGGAAGTTATTGAGACTAAAGAGTTCTTTGGATTTACGCCTGAGCAGATCGAAGTGATCGTGCACCCTGAAAGCATGATCCATGCGTTGGTTGGGTTCAACGATGGTGCCTTGATGGCCCATGTTGGTCCGGCTGATATGCGCCACGCTATCGGTTTCGCTCTGAATTGGCCCGCTCGTAAAGAGCTTCCTGTGGAGCGTCTCGATCTTGCTAAAATTGGTGCTTTCACCTTCCGCGAAGCCTGCGAGACGCGCTATCCTGCGCTTTCGCTGGCGAGGCGCGTCATGGATGAAGGCGGACTTATGGGGGCAGTGTTCAACGCTGCCAAAGAAGCCGCGCTCGATCACTTCATCGCCGAGGAAATCGGGTTTCTCCAAATGTCGCAGCTGGTCGAAAAGACGATGGACAGGCTCTCTTTGCACACGTCCAAGCAAAATGACGTGATGAGCCTCGATAGTATTCTGGACATTGACCGCGCGGCACGTTTGATTGCCAGCGAAACGATAAAGACCTTAGGATAATCTGACTTATGAGCCAGTTCCTGCCATATTTCGGCAATGCATCATTCACCGTCATCGCCTTCATCGTCGCTCTTTTGGTGATCGTCGCGATCCACGAGTTCGGCCATTACATCGTGGGGCGTTGGTGCGGGATTGGTGCCGATGTGTTTTCGCTCGGCTTTGGACCTGTTTTGTGGTCGCGGGTTGATAAGCGCGGAACGCGTTGGCAAATTGCTGCGTATCCTCTTGGCGGCTATGTGAAATTCAAAGGCGACGCCAACGCTGCGAGTGTCGGTGGTTCAGATCAGGTTGAGGGCGCATCTACCCGCGAAACCATGCTTGGCGCCCCAGTTTGGGCCCGTGCGTTGACCGTTGCAGCGGGGCCGATCGCGAACTTCATTCTGGCTATCATCGTTTTCACGGTGTTGTCGCTTGTCGCAGGCAAAGCCGTTGATCCGTTGACGCTCCGCTCGGTCCGAGACATGCCGCCGATCTATGAGCTTGAATTGCAAGCTGGTGATCAAATTCTTGCAGTTGAAGATATGGATGCGCGCTCCATTGCAGCTTTTGGCGTTGCGATGAAGAGCGTCCCGTTCCAACCATCGGTCGATTACACCATCATCCGTGGCGGTGTCGACATGGTGGTCAAAGGGCCCTATCCTGAAACCACTTTTGCGGCCGGTGTGAATTTTGATGGGGCTGCCGCAGAGGCGGGCGTTCAAGAAGGTGACTTTGTCATCGCAGTGGATGGGGAAGAGATTTTTGCCTTCTCGCAGCTCATTGAGAAAATCACGGCATCCGAAGGCAAAGCCGTTACGCTTACAATCTGGCGTTCGGGCGAGGTTCTTACGCTCGATATGACTCCGCGAAGCACAGACATGCCGCTTGCCGATGGAAGCTTTGAAACCCGCTATCTGATTGGTATCAGTGGCGGAATCTTCTTTGATCCCGAAACGCAGAGTGCTGGGCTAGGTGAAGCGATCGGCAACGCCTTTTCGTCCCTTTGGTACATTCTTAAAATTTCGCTCTCGGGAATGTGGCACATGATCACCGGTGCAATTTCGTCGTGCAACCTGTCGAGCCCCGTTGGAATTGCGCAAGCATCGGGCGCAATGGCCTCGTCGGGGCTTCTCGATTACGTTAGCTTTATTGGTTATTTGTCTGCTGCGATTGGACTTTTGAACCTGTTGCCAATTCCGATATTGGACGGGGGACACCTTGTGTTCCACGCCTACGAGGCCGCCACAGGCAAGAAACCCTCGGACAAAGTGCTCCGCGTTCTTATCGCTGCTGGTCTTTCGATCATCTTAACGATGATGTTGATCGGTCTTGCGAACGATCTCTTCCTGTGTTGAGCGGATTTCTGTATGCAACCCAAGGGGTCATCATTTTGCCTTATTCGCAAGCTAGTTTAGGTGCGAGAAGCCAATGAGGTGAGTGATGCAGACCATCAACACAAGCTATCGGAGCCTGTCGTTCTTGTTCGATTTGAACTGGGATCGTTTGCTTTTTGGAGCCACACTATTCGGGTCTCTATGGCTCGGAACGGTGGTTGCAGGTCTTTGACACAATATCTAGGCGTTTGAGCGCCGAAAAGTCCTTCAAACTTTTGACAACTCGGTGTGTTCGGGATACTCCCTTTACACACTGGGATGTCTGATTGGGCTGGGACTATGATTGCTCGAAATTCTGTGCGCGGTCCGCGCATTGCTGCTTTGTTGAAAACCACATTTCTTGTTTCAACGCTTGCACTTGCTACCGTAACTTCGAGCGCTGCCATTGCTCAGACAGTTTCGGGAATTACCGTAAAAGGAAATCAGCGGATCGAGACCGCGACGATTCTAAGCTATCTTTCAGATGCTCAGGGTGGTTCGGCCTCTGATATTAACGCTGCTGTTCAAGCGCTCCGTGCAACTGGGCTTTTTGAAACCGTTGATGCAACGTTGAGCGGCGGGAGCCTCGTCGTAACCGTTCAGGAATTCCCGACGATCAACCTCATTAACTTTGAGGGCAACGACAAGCTGAGCGATGCTGACCTTTCTGCAGTCGTTCAATCGACATCGCGCCGCGTTTACAATCCAGCAACTGTCGAAGCAGATGTTGCAACCATTGCTGATTTTTATGCGACGAAGGGCCGTATCAACGCGACCGTGACACCCAAGATCATTCGGCGCAGCGATAACCGCGTTGACCTTGTGTATGAGATTTTCGAAGGCGGCGTCACCGAAATCGAAAGCCTAGGGTTTGTTGGGAACCGTACATTCAGCGATCGACGTCTGCGCAGTGTTCTTTCGACCAAGCAAGCAGGCATTCTGCGTCTTTTGATCAACCGCGATACCTATGATCCGGCGCGTGTTGATTTCGACAAGCAAGTGCTCACCGATTTCTATACTTCGCGCGGTTTTGTCGATTTCCGTGTTGAAAACGTAGACATTGAGCTGACGCGTGAACGTGATGCCTACCTCGTCACCTTTAATGTTGAGGAAGGTCAGCGCTATCGGCTTGGTTCAATCGATATCGTGAGCGAAATCAACGGCGTAGATGCCGAGCTTTTCCGCCGTGAAATCAAGGTTGACGAGGGGGATTACTATTCTCCAGTTGCGATCGAGAACGATATTGCTCGCATGGAAAGCTTGGCACTGCGCCAAGGCGTCGATTTCCTTCGCGTTGATCCTCAGATCACTCGTAATGAGGCGGGGCAGATCCTCGATGTGACATATGTCCTCGTTCGCGGAGAGCGTATCTTTGTTGAGCGGATTGATATTGAGGGCAACAATACGACCCTCGATCGCGTTGTCCGTGATCAATTCCGCGTTGTCGAAGGTGATCCCTTTAACCCCCGTTCGATCCGCGAGAGTGCAGAGCGTATCCGTGCGCTTGGTTACTTCTCGAATGCCGACGTTCAAGCGCGTCAGGGCTCGGGCGGTGATCAAGTCGTCATCGATGTGAACGTTGAAGAGATGCCCACGGGTTCGTTCTCGTTTGGTGCAAACTACAACACCGATACAGGGACAAGCCTCGTCGCTACGTTTAAGGAGCAGAACTTCCTTGGGCGTGGTCAGCAAGTGTTCTTGAATATGAACCTTGGCAAGACCAATCGCCAGTTCACCTTTGACTTTACCGAACCCTACCTACTTGGCCGCGATCTTTCCGCGAGCCTTGGGTTGTCTTATGTCACGACCAATAACGAAGGTGCGAAGTACGACACAAGGACCTTCCGTTTCTCGCCTTCACTGGGCTTCCCAATCACTGAGCAAGCGCGTCTTTCAACGTTCTACGCGCTCGAGTATAGCGCGTTGCAAGATGTGGACGCCGCCGCCAGCACGGTCATCAAAGCGGACGAAGCAAAGGGTGGTATTTGGGCGAATTCGCTCGGTTATAACTTGAGCTGGGACAACCGCCGTAAGGGCGTAGAGCCAGATGTGGTTCTCGTTGCTCGCGGTGGACAAGAATTCGGCTTTGGTAAGTCTGTCTACGTTAAAAACACGCTCCTCGCTGGGGCTGAAACAAATGTTCTTAGCGATCAGCTCACGCTCCGCGGAACCTTTGAGGGCGGTTATGCCAAGTATTTCAAAGGCAGTAGCCGCGTTATTGACCGCTATAGCATGGGTTCGGACATCATGCGCGGTTTCGAGCTTGGTGGTATTGGACCACGCGATAATGCGACTGACGATGCCCTTGGCGGTAACGCTTATGCTGTTGTTCGGCTCGAAGCAGAGTTTCCGTTGGGCCTCCCCGAGGAATATGGCCTGACGGGCGGTGCATTTGTTGACTATGGTTCTCTTTGGGATCCGGGCTTTGATTGTACTGGAACGACCGTAGATTACTGTGGCTTTACGCCTCGTTCAGTTGCGGGTCTTTCGCTCTTCTGGACAACTCCGCTTGGACCGCTGCGGTTTAACTTTACCAAACCGCTGAAGGTCGAGACGGGAGACAATACTCGTTCATTCGACCTGACGATCTCGACCAGCTTCTGAGGCAATCATGGCCCTGAAACCGTTTTTGTTGTCGCTTGCGCTCTTCTCCTCTGGGGGAGCAGCGCATGCGCAAACTGCGGTTTCGGGTGATCTCACTGCTGCCCAAAGCAGTGTTTTGACCGTTGATGTAGAGGCGCTGTTTTCTGGCTCTCTTTTCAGTGCCACATTCGATGCGCAGTATCAGGTAAAGGCAGAAGCGCTTCTTGCGGAAAACCTCAAGATCGAAGCTGCGCTGACCGAAGAAGAAAAGTCACTCACCGCGCGTCGGCCAAATATGTCGCCCGAGGCCTTCCGTGCCGAAGCCGATGCGTTCTCGACCAAAGTAGATGCTATCCGCGCTGCTCAAGACACCAAAGAAGCCGAACTGCGAGCGAGTGTCACAGACGCCGAGCAACGTTTTGTTCAAGCGGTAAGCCCGATACTCGGGCAAATGATGGCTGAACGTGGGGCTGTCGTGATCCTTGATCGCCGCACCGTTTTTCTGACCCGATCGGTTGCCGATATTACAGAAGCCGCAATTGAGCGGATCAATACCGAACTTGGCGACGGTGCTGCGCTTCTCGAGACAGCAGAATAGTTACAAAGCTTGCCGATAGAGCAGGGTCTTGCTAGGGATTTAGCAAGCAAATGCTTTGCTTCCGCAAAGTCAAAGAAAGGACACCCGATGAGCGAGCCAGTCACCACCGCAGATATTATGCTGATCCAAAAGATCCTTCCGCATAGATATCCGTTTCTACTCGTAGATCGCGTTGTCGATATCGAAGGGACCACTTCGGCGACCGGCATCAAGAATGTCACGATGAACGAGCCGCATTTTCAGGGTCACTTCCCCGGCAATCCCATTATGCCCGGCGTTACTATCGTTGAAGCTATGGCGCAAACCGCTGCAGTCATGGTTGGCGCGACCATGGGCCTGACCGATAACAATCTGCTCGTTTATTTCATGGCAATCGACGGTTGCAAGTTCCGTCGCAAAGTCGTTCCGGGCGATGTTTTGGAAATGAAGGTTGAAACCACGCGCGGCAAGCCTGGGGCAAAGGTTTGGAAGTTCAAGGGCGTTGCAACCGTTGACGGTGAGATGGCCGCAGAAGCCGAATTCACCGCGATGATGGACTTGCCTGCGTAATGAGCGCCAATATCCATCCCTCTGCGATCATTGAAGATGGCGCGGTGATTGGAGCGGGCTGCGAAATCGGTCCGTTCTGCATCGTAGGCCCCGAGGTCGTTCTTGGGAACAATGTCGTTCTGAAGTCCCATGTCGTTGTCACAGGGGACACGCATATCGGCGACGACACCGTTGTCTTTTCCTTTTCCGTGATCGGCGAAATTCCCCAGGACCTCAAGTTCGGTGGTGAAAAGACTGCTCTACGCATTGGTGCTCGGAACCGGGTACGAGAGCATGTCACGATCAACACCGGCACGGCAGGTGGCGGAGGCATGACCAAGGTTGGTGACGACTGCCTGTTGATGGCGGGCTGTCACATCGCGCATGACGCCCACCTTGGCAACCGCGTCATCATCGTTAATAGCACAGCTATTGCTGGGCACTGCATCATTGAAGACGATGTGATCGTTGGTGGACTTTGCGGCGTTCATCAGTTTGTCCGCATCGGTCGCGGTGCAATCATCGGTGCGCTCACAATGGTAACGAATGATGTGATCCCACATGCATTGGTGCAAGCGCCGCGTGGCAAGCTTGATGGTTTGAACCTCGTAGGACTGAAGCGTCGCGGGGTAAGCCGATCTGATATTACGGCACTTCGCGCTGCCTTCCAGATGCTCAAAGATGGTGACGGCACATTCCATGAGCGTGCAGAGCGTCTCAAGCAGGAGAGCGAAAGCGCCTACGTCCAAGAGATGGTCGAGTTTATCCTTGGTCAATCCGACCGAAGTTTCCTTACACCGAGCTGACACATATGCTTGCTCTCATCGCAGGCCGAGGACTTTTGCCGCGTATTTTGTTTGACCGTTCTGGGGGCAAGGATGTGCTTGTCACCGCTCTAGAAGGCTTTGAACCAGAGGATCTGCCTGTTGAGATTTCTTTTCGGATTGAACGTCTGGGGAGCTTCCTGAAGGAGCTGAGCAAGCGCGGTGTTACCGAAGTTTGCTTTGCAGGTGGGATCGACCGACCAAGTCTGAACCCAGCCAAGATCGACGCTGCGACTTTGCCGCTCGTGCCGCGGATGATCAAAGCCTTGGGGCAGGGTGATGATGCTGCTCTTCGGATCGTACTAGAGACGTTTGAGGAAAAAGGGTTCCGCATTCGCGCAGCGCATGAGCTTGCGCCCGATCTTGTCCCTCCTGTTGGCCACTTGGGGCGCAACAAGCACCCCAAGCACAGCCCTGATGATATCGCAAAAGCCAAGGAAGTCGTTGCACTTCTTGGTGCTGCGGATATCGGTCAAGCATGTGTCATTCGTCGCCAGCAGGTTCTCGCGCTCGAGGCTATGCCCGGAACAGCGCATATGTTGGGGAGCATAGCGGGTCTCGGTAAGGGTGGCATCCTTTATAAGGCGCCCAAGCCTTCACAAGATCGCCGTATCGACCTTCCGGCGATCGGACCGGATACGCTTGAGCAAGCGGCTAATGCTGGTCTTGAAGGCGTAGTCATCGCTGAAGGCGGCGTCATGATCCTTGATCGAGCAGCGACCATTGAGGCCGCTGATCGCTTGGGGCTCTTTATTGAAGTGGTCGCCCAATGAAAGCGTTCTTGATCGCAGGTGAGCCATCGGGCGACAGACTCGGTAGCGCCCTGATGGAGGGGTTAAGGAACCGCGATCCAGAAATGACATTCGAAGGCGTTGGTGGCTCTGAAATGGAGCGTCATGGTTTGACGAGCCTCTTTCCGATGGAAGAGCTCTCGATCATGGGAATTGCCGAGGTGCTTCCTAAGTATTTCCATCTCAAGCGCCGTATTCGGCAAACGGCCGATGCTGTGATCGCCGCAAATCCAGATTTCCTCGTTACTATCGACAGTCCTGACTTTTGCTTGCGGGTTGCCAAGCTTGTTAAAATCCTGCGGCCTAATCTGAGGTGCGTTCACTATGTTGCGCCGACTGTTTGGGCGTGGCGTCCGAAACGCGCGGTCAAGATGGCCAAGGTAATTGACCACGTACTTGCACTTTTTCCGTTTGAGCCGCCCTTTATGGAGGCGGTAGGCATGGATTGCGATTTCGTTGGGCATCCCGTGGCGACCGAAGTTATTGCATCAGACCAAGCGGCACAGGCCTTTCGAGAACGTATCGGTGCGTCTGGGCCATTGCTTTTGGCGCTACCGGGCTCGCGCCGCGGAGAAGTGACGCGACTGACCGAGCGATTTGGCGTCACGATTGGGACTTTGCTCAAACAGCACCCTGATCTCAAAGTCGTGCTCCCCTGTGCCGCTCCTGTAGCGTCGCTCGTGCGTGAACTGACCGCTAATTGGCCGATCAAACCTATTTTGATTGATCCGAACACTGATCCAGATGCAGTTGCGACTAAGAAGGCTGCCTTTCGCGCCGCTGATGTTGCTCTCGCGGCTAGCGGCACTGTAAGCCTTGAGCTTGCCGCGTCGCGAACTCCGATGGTGATCGCTTACGATATGAACAAATTGACCCGATTTATGGTCAAACGATTGCTTCGCATCGATACGGTTACGTTGGTAAATCTCGTTGCCGAAAGTCGCGCTGTGCCCGAATTTTTGGGCGAAAACTGCGAACCCGAACTGATCGCACCTGCTCTTGAAAAAGTGCTTTTAAATCCCGACGCGCAGAACGAGGCGATGCGCCTGACGATGGAACGGCTTGGTCTTGGTGGACCTCCCCCTGGTCAGCGCGCAGCCGATGCGATTTTGGCGCGACTCTAGGTCGTCTTCCTTCGCACTAGACCAAAACCCGCTCCATTCTCATTCTGCTTTTGCAGCATCCTCCCGAATGGTTGCTGAAAATTTGAGCAATCATGTTCTGATGCGCTCGGTATCGACTACGGTTGATTGCGTCCCATGGAACAAAGGGACACAGATATCTCAAAGAGATGGCGAGGCAGCTACAAGGCCGTAGTGAGCCTCGACCTGAGCGGCAACGGCGCTGCGATCCTGATTGTTTTGAGCTGGGACACCCAGCAAAGATGGAGCGCGCTAATGTCCAAACAACGCCTTGTAATCGTCGGAAATGGTATGGCCCCGGGCCGTCTGCTCGAGAACCTTTTTGAGCTCACCGATGCCTATGACGTCACTATTTTCAATGCTGAGCCGCGTGTAAACTATGACCGCATTATGCTTTCTCCCGTCCTCTCTGGCGAAAAGACCTATGCCGATATCATCATCCATGGCGAAGGTTGGTATGCCGAGCATGGCATCACTCTCCACAAGGGCGAAAAAGTTATCGAAATTGATCGAACCGAGCGTAAAGTTACCTCGGACAAAGGGACGGTCGCACACTACGACAAGTTGGTGATTGCCACGGGGTCTTCGCCTTTCATTATTCCGGTGCCGGGCAAGGACCTTTCAGGTGTGCTTGCCTATCGCGATCTCGATGACACCGAAGGGATGGTTGTAGCTGCCGAAAAAGGTGGACGTGCGGTGGTCATCGGTGGCGGTCTCTTAGGCCTTGAAGCGGCTGCCGGCCTCAAAATGCGCGGGATGGAGGTAACAGTCATCCACCTGATGCCGACTTTGATGGAACGCCAGCTTGATACGGCTGCAGGTTATCTTTTGCGCCGCGAGCTTGAGGGGCGCGGAATTGAGGTCCTCTGCGAGGCGAATACAAAACAAATCCTCGGAAAAGACAAAGTTGAGGGCGTTGAGCTTGCAGATGGTCGCATTATCGACGCCTCTCTGGTTGTGATGGCCGTTGGCATTCGGCCAAACGTTCAGCTTGCCAAAGAAGCGGGTATTGAAGTTAACCGCGGCATCGTCACTGATGCGACCATGCGGACTTCGGATCACGACATCTATTCGGTCGGTGAATGCGTTGAAGTTGGCGGGATGGTCTATGGGCTTGTGGCGCCGCTCTACCGTATGGCCAAGATCGCAGCAGAGCATCTAGCGGGTGACTCCACTGCCGAATTTGCGCACGCTGAAACCCCTACAAAGCTCAAGGTGACTGGCGTAAATCTCTACTCTGTCGGTGACTTTGCAGAAGGTCCCGACCGCGAAGATATCGTTTTGCGCGATGCGATGCGAGGCACGTACAAACGCGTAATTCTCAAAGATAACAGAGTGATCGGCGCCGTTCTTTATGGCGATGTGGCTGACGGCGCATGGTACAATGAGCTTCTCAAGTCTGGTGAAGACATCGAAGACATGCGCAATACGCTCATCTTTGGTCAGGCCTATCAGGGCGGCGGTTCCGCTGATCCCTTTGGAGCTGTGGCGGCGCTCGGGGATGATGCAGAAATTTGCGGTTGCAATGGCATCACCAAAGGGATGATTGTCACTGCGATTAAGGACAAGGGCCTTACAACGCTCGCTGATGTGCGTGCACACACCAAAGCTTCGGCGTCATGTGGCACCTGCACGGGGCTTGTCGAAAATCTAATGGGTCTCACCTTGGGTGATAGTTTTGTCGTGCCAGAGGCCCAAGGCATGTGTCCTTGTACCACCCACAGCCACGCCCACGTACGCCGTTTGATCAAGGCCAAAGAGCTCAAGTCGATCCCTGAGGTTATGCAAGAGCTTGAATGGTCAACGCCCGAAGGATGCGCCAAGTGCCGGCCCGCTCTAAACTACTATCTCGTTGCTGATTGGCCGGGCGAATATAAAGATGACCAGCAGTCGCGTTTCATCAACGAACGCGTTCATGCAAACATCCAGAAAGATGGGACATATTCAGTTGTGCCGCGAATGTTCGGCGGTCTTACCACGCCAGACGAGCTTCGCGCCATTGCGGATGTTGCCGACAAATATAGCATCCCAACCGTCAAAGTCACAGGTGGCCAGCGCATCGACCTTCTTGGCGTAAAGAAGGAAGACCTAATCCCCGTCTGGGCTGATTTGAACAAGGCGGGCATGATTTCAGGCGCGGCATACGCAAAGGGTCTTCGCACGGTTAAAACCTGTGTTGGCACAGAATGGTGCCGCTTTGGGACGCAAGACTCCACAGGGCTTGGTGTAAAGCTTGAAAAGTTCCTTTGGGGGTCTTGGTCTCCGGCAAAGCTTAAACTTGCTGTCACAGGTTGTCCGCGCAACTGTGCCGAGGCAACCTGTAAGGATATTGGCGTGATTTGCGTCGATAGTGGTTTTGAGATCGTCTATGGCGGGGCCGCAGGGCTTCACATCCAAGGTACCACGCCTTTGGGCAAAGTTCCGACTGAAGAGGAATGCATTGAGGTGATCGGTGCTCTGACCCAGATGTACCGCGAGCAAGGATTTTACCTTGAGCGGATCTACAAATGGGCGGACCGCGTGGGCTACGACCATATTCAAGATGTCATCATGAACGACCTTGAGGCGCGCAAGGGCTATTACGAACGCTTCGTGTTCTCGCAACAATTTGCGCAAGTCGATCCATGGGCAGAGTTCGTCGAAGGCAAAGACGCTCACGAATTCGCACCAATGGCAAACATTCAATTGGAGGCCGCAGAATGAACGCCATCGCTAAAACCTGGGTCGCTGTTGGCTCGATTAACGATATTCCGCGTCAAGGCGCGCGCTGCGTCAAGAATGGCGCCATGACGATTGCGGTGTTTCGCACGTCCGATGATCGCGTTTTTGCGCTAGAAGATCGTTGCCCGCACAAGAATGGACCATTGAGCCAAGGGATCGTGCATGATGGATGCGTGACATGCCCATTGCACAACTGGGTCATCTCGCTTGAAACGGGCGAGGCACAGGGCGCTGACAGCGGTCAGACCCTGAGCTTTCCTGTAAAGATGGATGGTACGACCGTTTTGGTCGGGCTCTGATCAATTGTCGGGTGGTAACAAACCAAGCCCGCGTAGATAGACGCCAATTCCCGTCTCGAGCAAATCCTCGGGCGGGAAGGGGCTCTTGGTGCCAGGGGAGCCACGCGCGAAGAGTTCGACGACACCATGGCTCATCGCCCATATATGGGCCGAGAACATCTGAGGGGGCGGGCGTTTCTCGGGCGGGATGTGCTGGCTCAAGTCAGACGCTGCCTTTTCCATCACGCCAAGAGCGCGGCGGGCAACTGTATTCAACTCCGGCGTTCGCTGGATCGAAATTCCGCTTTCGAACATTGCCACATAGTGCCCCGGAAAACGCCGCGCAAAAGCGAGGTAGGCTCGACCTGTCGCCTCAAAGCTTGCAAGTGCCGAGGGCTGACCTTTGGAATAGGCGTGCTCCATGAGGTCGGCGAATATCTCATAGCCCTGACGCGCGGCTTCTGCGATGAGATCCTCGCGCCCCTCGAAGTGGCGATACACTGCGGCTGGCGTCACACCTGCTTCGCGTGCAGCTTCCGAAAGAGTAAAACCCGTCGGGCCTTTCTCCTCGATAAGCTTGAGACAAGCGCCAACGAGCGCTTCGCGTAGGTTGCCGTGATGATAGCCGCGCTTACTCATGCCAGAGGTCTGGGCCTCCTGCTATCTGAGGGTCAACACTCCCAATGGCAGAACTGTCTTTGCGGTCATAGGAAATAGCGCTCAGAACGGAGCGGATCGCATTCAAACGCGCACGGCGTTTGTCGTCAGATCGCACGACTGTCCAAGGCGAATGATTCGAATGGGTACGGCTCAGGGTTTCTTGAATTGCAGCCGAGTAATCGTCCCATTTCTTTAGACCTTCGACGTCGATCCAGCTTAGTTTCCATTGTTTAAGTGGGTCTTTTTCGCGCTCAAGAAACCTTTGCAGCTGGGTCGCCCTTCCCACGTTAAGCCATATCTTGAAAAGCTTAATACCCTCATCCACGAGCATTTTTTCAAAAGGAACGACCTGATCGAACCACTTGGCGCGTTGCTCGTCCGAGCAAAATCCGAATACTTTTTCTACAACGCCACGATTATACCAGCTGCGGTCAAAAAATACGATCTCGCCAGCAGTGGGCAATTCGTCAATGTAGCGCTGGAAATACCATTGGCCTGCTTCGGTATCGGTTGGTTTTGAAAGAGCAACAGTCCGCGCCCCGCGCGGGTTCAGGTTTTCGCGGAACCTTTCGATCGTTCCGCCTTTGCCCGCAGCATCACGCCCTTCAAAGACGACGACGACGCGTTCACCCTTTTCTTTGACCCAGTGCTGAAGCCTGACAAGCTCGATCTGCAACGCCGCCATTTCATCATCATATGCCGAGCGCTTCAAACGTTCCGCATAGGGGAAATTGTTGTCGACGATGTCATTTTTGGAAGCATTGGCAATTACCGCTCGGATTTCATCGGGTGCCTGATCTTTGTGGAACGCAGAAATTGCGCCGTCGAATGGTAAATCCATTTGCTGCTCCAAAATATATCTTGTTTCCAATATGGGATGGATCGGAGCCTAGTGCAATCCGGCGGCATGTGCGGTGCGGTCGATTGCCTCAATCACTGTGTCTGGATGGGTATGGTGGATCATATGGCTACCACCCTCAATCTCGGTAAGACGAATATGAGGAAGCCGTTTTGCGAGAGGACGTGAATGGACGTCAATTGGGACCGTATCGTCTGCAGTTCCATGAACGATCTCAATCGGGAGCCCAACGAGACGGTCATAATCCTGAGCCATCGCGACAATATGCGGACGAAGTGTATTCACTTGCCTTGCGTTCGCGCGGAATGTGTCAGTGCGAAGTGTAAGAGTGGCGCCTATCGCGTCAGCATAACCTTCGGGCGCCTCTTCGGGATCAAAAAGGTTATTGATCGCTCGCTTTACATAGCTTTCGGGGGTAAGCGCGCTGATCATTGGCACAATAAGACCTCCGCCTAGGGCGGTCCCATTGATCTGATAAAGCGCGCCTAGTTCCCCAGGCCACGGAAGCGCTACGCCCGAGACATCAATCAGCCCAGCGATTTCATCAGGATGATAGGTTGCCCAAGCCAGCGCGACTGCACCGCCATAGGAGTGTCCAAGCACCAACGGGTGATTTGCGCCGAGCATTTCAGCAGCTTGAACCAACACTGCGGCCTGTTCCTGTGGGCTTTCAGCTTTGCTTGTGAATGCCGCGGCATATTTGGGATCAACGCGACCGCTATACCCAAGACCTGGGCGGTCAAAGAGGATCACTCGATAGCGATCCTTGAGGAGCGGTAGAAGCGTAAAAGCCATATCGCGCGTGCTTCCTGACGCTCCGTGAATAAGCACAAGGTCAGGGCCGCTTCCTTCGACATGTGCATGGATCTGGACACCATCAACGTTGAGGATTTGCCCTGTCGGGGGAAAGGCTTGCTCTGCACGTTTTGTGCGCTCCCTCGCGCTGCAAGCCGTCAGGAACGTCAGCGCGAGGGTTGCAATGGCTAAATAAACCAGTGGTTTAAGTGTTTCCAATATCATCAAGGCTATATGGTGTTGTCTGGTAAATTTCGTTTATCCAGTTACCATATAGAAGGTGTGCGTGACTTCTCCAGCGGTTTTGAGGCGCTTTCGTAGGGTCATTGTCAGGATAGTAGTTCTCGGGGACATTGATCGGCTTTCCTGCCGCTACGTCACGATCATACTCTTCCTTGAGCGTCCCACTGTCATATTCGAAGTGGTTAAAGATATAGAGGGCACGGTTTGCTGCATCCTCGACAAGCGCAGGGCCGGTCTGCTCGCTGTCGAGCAGGATATTAAGCCCGCCGACTGCTTCGATCTCATTGCGCTTCATTTCGGTCCAACGACTAACCGGCATCACCAGATCGTCAGAGAAACCACGGAGGAAGGGGGACGCAGGCGCACAGTTCTTGTGACGAACGCAGCCAAACGCTTTTTGATCCAAGATGTGCTTTTGAACACCGTGAAGGTGATAGATCATCGCCATGCCACCCCAGCAGACGCCAAAGGTAGAGTGGACGTGCGTTTTGCACCACTCAAAGACCTCGGTCAGTTCGGACCAATACGTCACCTCGTCGAACGGAAGGTGCTCAATCGGTGCGCCCGTGATGATCAAACCGTCAAACTTTTCGCCCGAGGCTTTGACCTCGCTAAATGGACGATAGAACTCCGCCATATGTTCGGCTGCGGTGTTCTTGGTCTCGTGCTCGCTCATCCGAATGAGTGAAAACTCGATCTGAAGCGGGGTTGCACCTATCAAACGGGCAAATTGGTTCTCGGTTTGGATCTTCTTGGGCATCAGGTTCAAAAGCCCAATGCGGATGGTCCGAATGTCCTGACGTGCTGCACGATCATCCGACATAACCATCACACCTTCGCGTGAAAGCACGTCGAAGGCAGGAAGGTTCTCGGGGAGTTTGATCGGCATTGTATCAGTCCAACTATTGATAAGAGAGCGTGTAGTTAGTGCGTTTAACCCTTGGCCTCAAGGGTGCGGGCTATGAGATCTTCGAAATCCTGAGCTGACTTCACGGCATAGACATCTTCGGCCTTAACCGTGATGCCCCATTGCTCGGCCATTTTGGCATAGCGAGGTTGACGATGGTCAAGAGCTTGACGATAGGTCCAGCGAATGAAGTCATTAGGATTAACTTCGTCTGGTTGCAATTTGTTTTTGCTAAGGTATTCAGCCCAAACGCGGTCCAAGAACTCGGGTTGATAGGACATCGGCTTGGGGGCTTTATCAAAGCGGCGCACAAGTTCGTCGATATGCGCGTCCGAGCCTTCGATCCAAACAATTAGACAGTCCTTAGATAGGGCCGTCATAACCTCATCATCAGGATTTTCGGGGTCGACCCATTCGCAAATCGAGCCGCCCGTATCACAGATGAAATGCGGATAGTCATAAAGCTCTTTGGCGCGGCGAATAAAATGGCCCGTATCGAGGAGTGCCTCGATCTCTGCCTTGCGGAACTGAGCTTGGCGCAGCCGGAACTCTTCAATGTCAATGCCGCCCTTTTCAGGATCACCAGGCTTGCCCAAGTATGTCGATACAGGGGAAAGGTTCTCAAACGTTATGTTCGAGCCGATATAGATCGAGTCCGAAAGCAAAAGCTCACGCAGGAATGGAACTTTCATCGCCTCGCGTTTCGCGTTGTCAGCGATGTACTCGCCCATGTAGCGCGTGCCGATGCGGTAATCGACCGAGTAGTGGAACCATTCGCCTTGGTCGCGCAAGATGTTAGACACATGGGTTTTCCCCAGTCCCGACATTCCGAACAGGAGGACATGTTTTTCTGGTTCTGCGCGCCATTCAGCAGCGGATTGGTATTTCATTTCTCAGCCGATAGTTAATCGAAAAGGTTACCGAGGCTTTTTGCGCGTCCGAAGCCGTCCGTCAATGATCAAGAGACCCAATGCTAGCAGAGCAAAGCCTAAAAAGGCGTTCGCTGCCAAAGATTCCCCGTAAACCAGAGCGCCAAGGACAATGGCGACAGGCGCGACCAAAAGCGTAACAAGGCTTAAGTTTCCCGCTCCAGCAAGGTTTAGTACGACGTAATAAAGCATATAGGCAAAGGCCGAGGAAATCACAGCCAGATAGGCAAGCGCACCAAATGTGGCCGCCTCATACGCAAATGTTGGCACACCTTCGAGCCATAAGGCCATCGGGATCATGAACAAGGATGCGCTGGTCAGCATGCCTGCCGCCGAAACCTCGGGGCGGATACCTTTGAGGTAAACGCGGCCAATCGCAGCTGAAACCGCATAAGAGACCGATGACCCCATGAGAGCGAGCTGGGAAACTGAACTAAGATCAAGCTTGGTTAAGTTTTCGACGCCTATCGCAGTGATGACACCTGCAAATCCGATTGTGACGCCCAGAGCCTTATTCTTGGTCAATCTCTCGTCACTGAAAATCAGCGCGACGAGGAGAACCGTGAAGATCGCAGTCGACGCGTTCAGGATTGCGGCGAGACCAGAGGCGATATGTTGCTGCCCCCAGACAATGAGCGTGAAAGGCACCGCGTTGTTCAAAAGGCCAAGCGTTACAAATGTGCCGAGCGCACGGGCGGTCAGCGGAACCTCGAGCCTTCGGACGAGGACATAAATCCAGAGAACGACGGACGCACCGGTGACCCTAAACGCTACAGTCGTAAAGACGCCGACTTCCTCAAGTGCGATCCGGTTGGCGAGGAAGGACCCGCCCCACATGAATGCCAAGAGAAAGAGAAGTGCCCAAGCAAGGGGTGGAATGGTGCGCTGTACGATCATTTTCGGACTAAGATGTGATTTTCAGGCGAACTTCAATCCGATCCTTGCGCATTCGCATAAATGTGCTCCTGGTCCTTGCGGCATGCACGGGTCATTTCTTTGTCGCAGTGGAAATATTGAGCCAGTTTGCCGCGAAAATCAGGGCCGCACCGACGAAAACCCAAATGTCCAAGCTCTCGCCATAGAGTATCATTGCAACTACCGCGATGATGGGCAAGCGCGTGAAATCGATTGGGATCACAATTGTTGCGGGAGCGATCGAAAGCGCTGTTGTCAGGCAGAAATGCGCAAGTAGCCCAGCGCATCCGATCAGAATGAGCCATGGCAGACCGCTGAGCGTCGGAAGAGCGAAATCAAGGTCATAGCCCGCACAAACCGCTCCAAAGATCGCTTGCAAAATAGTGAGATAGAACAGAATGCGCAGGATTGGCTCGGTGCGGGTCAGCTTGCGCGTGAAAATTGCCGAGAAAGCAAATGCGATGGCGGCGACGGCCGCAGCAAGGACGCCAAGATTAAGGCTCTCTGGGGTAGGGCGGGCAACTATGAGGACACCGACAAATCCAAGTGCTGCACAGACCACGCCTATTTTGCGAAATGGTTCACCTAAGAACAGTGGCGAAAGGATCATGACCCAAATTGGTGCAGTGAACTCTAGCGAGAAGACCTGAGCCAATGGAATGACAGTGATCGCATAGAACCAAAGGTTTTGCCCCGTGAAATGCGCGATATTTCGGACCGTGTGAAGACCAATCCGCTCTGTTTTCATCGCTGAGAGTTTGCGGCTTACGACCGCGATAGAAACAATGATGATAATACCAGTGATACTGCGGTAGAACATGATTTCGAAGGTGTCGAAATCGAGAGCGGCGGCGCGGCCAGCAACCGCCATCAGCGTAAAGGATGTGATTGCCCCTGACATCCACAAGACTGCGCGTAAAACGTCTGACATGCTCGGCTCCCACCTCTTTGACCGCAGAGGGAACTTAAAACGCTGATCTGTCAAGCAAAACGCCCGCGGGGTGAACCAGCGGGCGTTCTAAAATTGTTATTCGAGTTCAATCGTTCCCGGCGGCTTTGAGGTCACGTCATAGAAGACGCGGTTCACGCCTTTAACCTCGTTGATGATGCGGGTCATCGTTTCGCCCAAGAATTCATGCGTGAACGGATAGGTGTCAGCTGTCATGCCGTCCACAGAGGTCACTGCGCGAAGCGAAACGGCATAATCATACGTCCGTCCATCGCCCATCACGCCGACCGTGCGCATTGGAAGGATCGCGGCAAAAGCCTGCCAGATTTCGTCATAGAGGCCATGCTTGCGAATCTGGTCGATGTAGACCGCATCTGCTTTCTTTAGGATCTCGAGCTTTTCGCGAGTGATTTCACCGGGGCAGCGGATCGCAAGACCCGGACCGGGGAAGGGGTGGCGGCCAATAAAGCTATCGGGAAGACCAAGTTCACGGCCCAGCGCACGTACTTCGTCTTTGAACAGCTCACGCAGCGGCTCGACCAGTTTGAGACCCATCTTTTCGGGAAGGCCGCCAACGTTGTGGTGCGACTTGATCGTGACCGACGGTCCACCCGTAAAGGAAACGGATTCGATCACGTCAGGATAGAGCGTGCCCTGAGCGAGGAATTCGGCGCCTTCGATACCATCAGCATACTTCTGGAATACATCGATGAAGAGCTTGCCGATCGTCTTGCGCTTGACCTCTGGGTCCGAAACGCCTTCGAGTGCGCCGAGGAAAAGCTCGGTCTCGTCTGCATGGATCAGGTTGAGGTTATAGTTGTCACGGAACATCGCGACGACCTGCTCGGCTTCGTTGAGACGCAGCAAACCGTGATCGACGAACACGCAAGTCAGCTGATCGCCAATCGCTTCGTGAAGAAGGATGCCAGTCACAGACGAGTCAACGCCGCCCGAAAGGGCGCAGATCACCTGTTTGTCGCCGACCTGTTCGCGAATGCGTGCAATGGCTTCTTCGCGATAAGACGACATGGTCCAATCACCGGTGAAGCCGCACATCTTGATGAAGTTTTCGAGCATCTTTGCGCCGTTGGGCGTGTGATGCACTTCGGGGTGGAATTGGACGGCATAAAAACGGCGCTCTTCATCCGCAACCATCGCAAGCGGTGCGTTCGGCGATACACCAATTGCCTCGAACCCTGGGGCGAGCTTGGTGACGCGATCACCGTGGCTCATCCAGACCTGTTCGCGGCCCGCTTCAAAGAGACCTTTGAAGATACCGTCGCCCTTATGGCCCTCAGCGGGGGTCACATAGGCGCGGCCATATTCTGCGTGATGTCCTGCTTCGACTTTGCCGCCGAGCTGTTCCATCATGACCTGCTGGCCATAGCAAATACCAAAGATCGGAAGGCCCATGTCGAAAAGGGCCTGCGGCGCGCGGGGCGAACCGTCGCGCGTCACGCTGTCAGGGCCACCCGAAAGGATCACGCCCAAAGGCGCCATCTCGCGGATGACGTCTTCGGTGACGGTCTGATAAGGGCGGATTTCGCAATAGACTTTGAGTTCCCGAAGACGGCGCGCAATCAGCTGCGTCACCTGAGAGCCGAAGTCGATGATAAGAAGTCGTTCATGCTGGGTCATGTGCGGGGAATAGGGCGGGTAGGCTCGACTCGCAAGACCGTTGTGAGGCTCAAGCGTTGGTGAATGTCGGTTTTTGAGCGCGCAAATTGCCAAATGTCGCTTTTTGCGCGAAGTCGCCGCAATTTCGTCACCGCTGATAGGTCGCTGCGAGTATCGAAATATCAAACACTCACTGGAGGATTCCATATGTCGGATGTCGCAGAAGCCCGTCGTGGTGGTCGCAGAGGCGGCGGTGGTGCCGCTCGCCGCGCCGAACGCACAGCTGTCAGCATCGAGACCGCGAAGTATATCGAGCGCAACATTCCCAACTTCGAGATTCTCAACGAAGAAGCGCTCCAGATCATCGAAGAGAACGCAGAAACCGTTCTTGCTGAGATCGGCGTAAACTTTGTCGAGAACCCCGCCGCTCTTGAACTCTGGCGTCAGGCAGGTGCGGATGTTCAGGGCGAGCGCGTTCGTATTCCCCGTCGCCTTGCTCGCGAGCTTTGCAAAACCGCTCCTTCGCAATTCACCCAGCACGCCCGCAATCCCGAGCGGAACGTTGTTATAGGCGGCAAGAACCTTGTTCTAGCCCCAGTTTATGGCCCACCCTTTGTTCGCGACATCAACGGTGGCCGCCGTTACGCGACGATCGCTGACTTTCAGAAGTTCGTGAAGCTTGGCTACATGTCGAAGTGGCTCCACCACTCGGGCGGCACCGTATGCGAACCCACCGACGTACCGGTGAACAAGCGTCACCTTGATATGTTGCTTGCTCACATGACTCTCTCGGACAAGCCTTTCATGGGTTCTGTGACCGAGCCAAGCCGTGCACAGGATTCGGTTGATATGTGCGGCGTTCTCTTTGGTGAAGAGTTCGTTCAGAACAACACCGTTATGACTTCGCTCATCAACATTAACTCGCCGCTGACCTTTGACAGTATCATGATGGGTGCGCTGGAGGTCTTTGCCGCGAACAACCAAGCATCGATCATTTCGCCATTCATCGTCGGCGGTGCAATGGCGCCGGTTTCGGTGGCGGGCACTCTGACGCAGGTTTTGGCCGAAGTGCTTGCGGGTGTGGCTTATAGCCAGCTCATCCGCAAAGGCGCACCAGTGATCTTTGGCGCCTTTGTGACCTCGATCGACATGAACTCGGGCGCACCGACCTTTGGTACGCCAGAAGCCGCGCATATCACCTATGGCGCAGGTCAGCTTGCTCGTCGTCTGAACCTGCCGTTCCGTTCTTCGGGCAGCTTCTGTGGCTCCAAGCTCCCTGACGCTCAGGCCGCTTACGAGACCGCGAACTCTCTCAACATGGGTCTTATGTCGGGCGTGAACTTCATGCTCCACGCATGTGGTTGGCTCGAAGGCGGTCTGGTTGCCGACTTTGAAAAGTTCGTCATGGACGCGGACCAGCTCGGCACGCTCCACCACCTTGCCCGCGGCATCGACATGAGCGAGAATGGGCAGGCAATGGAAGCCATCCGCGAAGTCGGCCCCGGCGGTCACTACCTTGGCTGCGCTCATACCCAAGCGAACTTCAAGGACTCGTTCTGGCGTTCGAACCTCTTTGATTACAAGCCGTTCGAAACATGGGACGAAGAGGGCGCGCGCGATACTCGCACGCTTGCAAGCTTGCGCGTTGAGAAGCTCTTGAACGACTATCAAAAGCCCCCAATGGATCCGGCAATTGAAGCGGCACTTCACGAGTTTGTCGCGAAGAAGAAAGCCTCCATGCCGGACAGCTTTATGTAAGAAACCTTTGGGATGAAGCGGCGCGGTAAAGCGCGGCTTCTCCTACGATTGCGATCAGTGTTTCGACATGGGCCGCAACATCATATTCCGCAGCTCGGCCCACCCGAGCCGCGTTCTGTCCGGCTTCGACTTCAATCAGACGGACCAGAGCCTCTCCCGAACGGGGGAGGCTTTCTGTCTTAAGAATCTTCTTTAGAAGTCTGTGGCGTTTGTAATTCTCAGCCCCTTGTTTGGCAGCCTGTGCCAGAAGCGTGGGGCGTTTCACCTGTCCAACCAGTCCCATAATATCAAGCATCGTTCTCTCCTCATCTGGTGATCAAACAAGAGGGTGGCACGGTTTTGCGGGGTGTTGCGTGACCCACCCGATCAGCGTTCGGCGCGGTTATCAAACATTATCCAAATCGATGAATTCTAGTGCTGTCCCCAACGCATTAACCCTTGGGTAACAAGTGCAACTCTAGGTTGCTAATTGGTTAATGAAAAAGGGGCTGCGGTCCTCGCGCCGCGTCACTTCGAAAGAATGGGAGATGTGCGATGGCACAAGGACACCAAGGACTTATGACCGACTATCCAACTTGGGTACCGGACGCTGCGCGGCATTATTTGGCACATACAGAAAAGGGGACCTCGATCAGAGAGCTGGCGCGAGCGGCTGATTGTCATGCCTCAACGATCCTGCGTCAGGTCCGCCGTTTTGAGGGTAAGCGTGACGATCCCCTTGTTGATGACGCACTAAAGTCACTTGCGATCCGACATGCAGCAAAAACAAGAAAATCTCGTGAGGAGGCCATCAAGATGAAAAGCGTTGAAGCTGAACCTTCCGAAACCGGAGATATGGACGCAGAAGCGTTTCGGGTTTTGCGCCGCCTGTGTGAAGGTGGAGCTGTCCTAGCGGTTGCACGTGAGATGGAGATGGCAGTCGTTGTCAGAAACGCGCAGGACGGCACTACGACGCGAACCGCAGTTGCGGCTCGTGAAGTAGCTCAGGCGATGGCACTGCGCGATTGGATTACCTGCGCAGACCCTGCTGCACGTATTATGCGCTACCACATCACGGCAACTGGACGCAGCGCGCTGAAACAATTCATCGCGGGCAGCGAAAACCGCCTGTTTATAGGCTCGGACCCAAGTGCGGGATTTGCGGGCGACGATGATCAATTCAAAGCGCGATATGGTCTTGGTGAGACGCCATTATCGGGTTTGGCACGCCGGCGAGATCGCGATGGTCGACCGTTTCTAAGCCGTGACCTTGTAAGCGTTGGTGAAAGGCTGCGTGAAGACTTTGAATTGGCCTCGATGGACAAGAATACTGCGACCGACTGGAGTAAGTGGATCGCAAGCGAACCCAGCGCCGTTCAAAATTCTGCGGGCCCAAGGGATCGAGTGATCGCCGCGCTATCCGATTTAGGTCCTGGACTTGGGGATGTCGCGCTGCGCTGTTGTTGCCTGTTGGAAGGACTTGAGACAGCGGAAAAGAACATGGGTTGGGCCGCGCGTTCTGGGAAGATTGTGCTTAGGATCGCCCTTCAAAGGCTAAAACGTCACTATTTGGAGCAGGGCCAATTTGCGCCGAAAATCGGTTAGAAGTCCAAAACCAAAAAAGGCCCGCCAATTGGCGAGCCTTGAAGATACAATGCATAGTTTATTAGGCAGCGGCTGTTTTGTTGTTCTCAACGAGCCAAGCCAAAACGGTTTCGGGGGAAGAAACGCCATAGGGGTCTTCGCCGTGGTTGTCCTCTAGACCTGGCTCCTCGAACCATGCCTCGATGACACCATTGTTGATGATGGCAGCATAACGCCACGAGCGCAGACCAAAGCCAAGGTTGTCTTTGCGCACAAGCATACCCATGCGGCGCGTGAATTCACCCGAGCCGTCGGGGATCACTTTGACGTTCTTGAGATCCTGAGCCTTGGCCCATTGGTTCATCACGAAAGAGTCGTTGACCGATAGGCAATAGATTTCGTCGATGCCTTGAGCAGCGAAATCAGCGAAACCATTCTCGAAGCCTGGAAGCTGGTAGGTCGAGCATGTCGGGGTAAAAGCACCGGGGAGCGAGAAAAGGACAACGCGCTTTCCTGCGAAATAATCATCGGTGGACATGTCCTGCCAGCGATAAGGGTTCGGGCCGCCTACGGATTCGTCACGAACACGGGTTTTGAAGGATACAGAAGGAAGCTTATAGCCGACTTTCATTGAAAACTCCTAAAGTCTTACGGGCAAAAGATTAAGTGTTTCCTAGAATGATTCTAATCTGGCTTCAACGCACACTGGCTGCATAGCTGCCATTCATTGTCATTATTGAAAAAGGTGCTTAATGATCATGCAACTGTTTCGACGGAGGAGGCCGTCTTATGCGTGATCTGAAGATTCCAAGCCAGCGTCACCCTGAAAAAGCGCATCGGCCTGATAACGCTCAGCCCAAGAAACCTGATTGGATCAGGGTTAAAGCTCCGACCTCTGCCGGCTACAAAGAAACACGCGATATCATGCGTGAGCACAAGCTGACCACAGTTTGCGAAGAAGCGGGCTGTCCCAACGTTGGTGAATGTTGGAGCCAAGGCCACGCGACTATGATGATCATGGGCGAAGTGTGTACGCGCGGTTGTACCTTCTGCAACATTGCAACGGGAAAACCGCCAGAGGCTCTTGATGTATTCGAGCCGGGCCGTGTAGCCGTTGCCGTCAAGAAACTTGGCCTCAAGCACGTCGTGATTACCTCGGTTGACCGAGACGACGTGAAAGACGGTGGTGCCGAGCATTTTGCACAGACCATCCGTGCGGTGCGTCATCGTTCGCCTGAAACCACGATTGAGATTTTGACTCCGGATTTTCTCCATGCTGATGCCGAAGTGCTCAAGGTTGTTGTGGATGCTAAACCCGATGTCTTTAACCACAATCTTGAAACGGTCCCTGGTCTCTATCCTGAAGTGCGCCCAGGCGCACGCTATTTCCATTCTTTGCGGTTGCTTCAGCGTGTCAAAGAACTCGATCCTACGATCTTTACAAAGTCTGGTATCATGGTTGGTCTTGGTGAAGATCGCCAGTCCGTGATGCAGGTGATGGACGACATGCGCGCGGCTGACATCGATTTTCTTACCATCGGTCAGTACCTTCAGCCGACGCCTAAGCACCACAAAGTCGATCGCTTTGTGACGCCAGAGGAATTCGCTGGTTATGAAAAGGCGGCTTTTGGAAAGGGATTCTTGATGGTCTCTGCGACGCCGCTTACTCGTTCGTCCTATCATGCGGGCGACGACTTTGCGCGCTTGCGCGAGGCACGGCTGAAAAAGCTTGGTCGTTGAGTGTGCCTGTCACCTTAATCGGTGACAGGAGGTACGACTTTTAAATAGGCGGCAATCGCTTGTCGGTCACTTTCGGTAAGTTTCGCCATGTTGCGAACGACATGCGCCATTTCGCCGCCAGCGGTATCGAAGCTTGGTGTAAACCCACTCTCTAGATAGATCGCGATGTCTTCGGCCGACCAATCTAGTTTGGCCGTTGTGATGTTTGGAATGGTCCCATCACCAGACGGATTAGCCGCGCCACCAAGCCAAGAAGAGCGATCCGAGCCGCCGAGGATATTTCGCGGTGTGTGGCATTCTCCGCAATGGGCCAGACCTTCGACCAGTTCGCGGCCGCGCGTTTCTTCTTCTGTCAAATCTGTTTGGACGACCCAATTTTCATTGAGAAACAGCAGCTTCCACCCCCCCAGAGATCGCCTGATATTGAAAGGAAAGCCGACTTCATGCGCTAGGCTGGGCGTGGGAACCGCTGGCAAGGTGCGCAGATAGGCCGCCAAATCAACAATGTCTGCTATGTCCGCTCGGATATAGGATGAATAGGGGAAAGCTGGGTAATAATGCGCGCCATCAGGAGAGATACCGCGCATAACGGCATTAGCGATCTGGAGATCAGACCAAGCCCCGATGCCCATAACTTCATCGCTTGAAATATTCGGTGCGATAAAAGTGCCGAACTGCGTTTCGAACCGACGACCACCGCCGAGATGGGAGGCGGTTTGATCGTCGGCCTCGGGTGATGCATGACAAGACGCACACCCACCCGCAGCGAACACGAGTGCGCCGCGATCTGCATCGCCTACGAGCCCGTCTAAGGCCGAGGCAGGAAGGGGATCAGGCTCAGTAAGCCACCAAGCGGCACCGAGCCCAATAAGAGCAATAGCTCCGAGAGAGTAGAGTGTTTTGCTCATTACCCGTCGTCCGATTACTTGGGCTTACGATAAGTCTCATGGCAGCCGCCACAGGAACCACCAAGTGCACCCATCGCACCCTGAAGCGCTTCTAAGCTCTGACCAGCTGCGGCCTGCATACCGGTTGCTGCGACAGAGAATGCTTCTGCCTTGGCTGTGAAGTCGTCAAAATTAGTCCAGATCGCGGGAAGAGCACGCGAGGTCGCAATGCTGTCGCTGTCCGAGCCTTCGGGGAAGTTTGCCATATCAGCAATCATCGCATTCTCGACAAGAGCGTCAGCTGCGGCCTGAGCAGCGGCAGCGTCATAGTCCATTTTGCCCTGAGCCATTCCGCCGAGGACACCCATGTTCTGGCCAAGGAGCTTCATGTGCGTGACACGTGCGGCAGCAGCGTCTTCAGCTGACATCGCGGCATGGCTTTCTGCAAAAACAGCGCCGGTGCCGGCAAGAAGTGCGGTGGAAATTGCGAGCGTCTTAAAAAGTTTTTTCATAGGGACCTCCCATGGTTGAATCGGTCTATGCAGGGAAACTATCTGTGTGGTAAAGGTTAGCCATTCCGTAAATTTCATCATGGGGTCTATATTTATGCACAAGGCGAACTGGGACGACTTTCGCTACGTGCTTGCTGTCGCAGACGAAGGCTCTGTGAGCGGCGCAGCGCGGCTCCTTGGTGTTAACCACGACACCGTGATCCGAAGGATTGGTGCTTTTGAAGAGCGTCATGGCTCCGAGATATTTGAGAGAACCCCCACCGGCTATCATGTTTCCCAATCACGTCAGATAGTTATAAGCGCAATCCGCGAGGTGTATGGTGCAATCGAGACGGTGGAACGGACTATGGTTGGTGCCGATGCGCAGGTCTCTGGCGTTATCAGATTGACCTCCACGGATAGTCTTGCCGTTACCGTCTTGCCCGAGATTATTGCTGGTTTGGTAACAAGTTCCCCTGGACTTAGCTTTGAACTTCACAGCACCAATGCGCACCTCGATCTTTCAAGACTTCACGCAGATATTACCATTCGGCCTGCGCTCCGATTGGCGGATGATCTGATTGGCGAACGCGCGGGAACATTGAAAGTCGCAGTCTACGCCCCAAAAGGCGTGCCTGATGCGGCGCAGCTCTCCTTACGCGGAAACCTCGCGCGCACCCAATCCGGCGAATGGAATGACGCGCAAATCCAAGAGGGTGCCACGGCAAATGGTTCGGATAGTTTCGTTGTGCTTCGCGAAATGATTGCGCAAGGACTTGGCCGCTGCATATTGCCAGAAGTTCTGGGTTCCACTGATCCCCGCCTTGAACAGGTTAATACGCCGCCACCCTTTACAGAGATTCCGCTTTGGGTTGCCTCACATGCCGACTTTGGAGACTCTCCACGTTTGCGCAAGGTCCGCGAAATGCTTGCCGAGGCCCTAAGGGCGCACCCACTCCTTAAGTGAAGCGCACCTTGCCAATATAGGGTAGATTGCGGTTCCGCTGGGCAAAATCGATCCCATAGCCAACGACGAATTCGTCAGGAATTTCAAAGCCTATCCAATCAGCCTTAAAGTCAACTTCGCGGCGCGCTGGCTTATCAAGGAGCGCAATGGTCTTGAGCTTTCGCGGGTGCCGCGTTCCCAGATACTCAGTCACTTTTGCAAGTGTATGTCCCGTATCGACGATGTCTTCGACGACTAGAACATCGCGATCACCGATCTGGCCACGCAGATCCTTGAGGATGCGCACCTCGCGCGAAGATTCCATACCGTCGCCGTAAGATGATGCTTCGAGGAAATCGACCTCTACTACCATATCGAGCTCGCGCACGAGGTCTGCGATGAACACAAAAGACCCGCGTAAAAGCCCGATAACGACGAGCTTGTCCGTATCCGCAAATTCCTCTTGGATTTCGCGGGCGAGCGTTTCGATCCGCGCGGCGATCGCTTTGGCCGAAATCAGTTCGTCAATTACATGGGGACGATGTGGCATGTTACTCTCCTCAGACTGCTCAAGGTGTAACGTGCCGTTTTGCTTCTGTCATCACGTCCGAAAGGGTGTGGTGTCGCAGGGGCGAAACTCGGACTTGCAACAAAGGTTTCGCGGCGTAAGTAAGGGGGTAAGTTTAGAGAGACCCGCAGAATGCCGAAACACGCCGAGACCAAATTCCTCCCATATACTGCACAGCAGATGTATGACCTCGTCGGAGATGTAGCCAATTACCCAAAGTTCCTTCCTTGGACCGCTGGCGCTCGGATTCGTTCGGTCACTTCACACGAAGATCACAACGTGATGCTCGCTGATCTCGTGATTTCGTTTAAGGTTTTTCGAGAGAGCTTTGGGAGCCGTGTCACGCTCTGGCCCGAGAAGAAACAGATCGATACATCCTACATCGATGGTCCTTTCAAGCATCTTGATAGCGTGTGGCGCTTCCGAGACGTCGATGGAGGCTGCGAAGTGAGCTTTGAGGTGGACTTTGAGTTTAAGAGCAAGCTGTTACAAGGCGCTGCGGGGATGTTCTTTAACGAGGCAATGCAGCGCGTCGTTCGTGCATTTGAAGATCGTGCGTCCAAGCTCTACGTCTAAGTCACAGGCAAAGAAAAACGCGCCCGAAGTTTCCCTCGGGCGCGTTTTCTATTTCTAGCGCGGCCTTAAGAGTTCAATTCGTAAGCACGCTCGCCGTGAACCGTTAGGTCAAGACCATTGGTCTCGGTCTCTGGATCAACACGGATACCAAAGATCGCCTTGACCACGAAGATAATCACAAGAGTGACAACGATGGTGAAGACGCCCACGATTGCAAGCGATCCAAGCTGAGCCGCCCAAGTTCCAGCACCAAAGACTGCGATCATGATCGTCCCAAAGATGCCGCCCACGCCATGCACAGCAAATACGTCGAGCGTATCGTCGAGCTTGAAGCGGTCACGCATCAGAACAACGGCTTCTTGGCACATGATGCCAGCGATACCGCCGATGATCACGGCTTCAATCGGACCAACAAAGCCCGAAGCGGGAGTGATGGACGCAAGGCCCGCGATGGTGCCAGTTACGATACCGACGAGCGAAGCACGGCCGAACTTGATGCGTTCCCAGAGCGCCCATGTCAGCGAAGCGGTTGCCGCAGAGATATGCGTTACGGTTAGGGCCATAGCTGCGCCGCCATCAGCAGCAAGCTGTGAGCCGCCATTGAAACCGAACCAGCCTACCCAAAGCATAGCCGCACCGATCATAACCATACCTGGGTTATGCGGCGGGGTGTGGCGGTTCTTACGGGGGCCAAGAACGATGGCGATCAGAACAGCTGCGATACCTGCTGTTTCGTGCACGACGATACCGCCTGCAAAGTCTTTGACACCAGTTTCACCGAAAATGCCGCCATCAGCAAGGAAACCACCGCCCCAAATCCAGTGGGTGACGGGCGCATAGCACAGAAGCATCCAAAGCGCCGAGAAGGTCAAAACGAACGCAAAATTGATACGCTCAACATAGGCGCCAACGATAAGCGCAGGCGTGATGATCGCAAAGGTCATCTGGAATGCGAAGAAAAGAATTTCGGGGAGGGTGCCCGAGAGGCTGTCCGCATCCACGCCGTTAAGGAATGCCTTACCAAGGCCGCCCCAAATGGCATTTCCGTCGCCAAAAGCGATAGAATATCCACCAGCGAGCCAAAGGACGCTCATCAGGCAAGCAATCGCGTAGCAGTGCATAAAGACGCTGAGCACGTTACGAGCACGCACAAGTCCGCCGTAAAACAGCGCAAGGCCGGGCAGTGTCATGAACAGCACGAGTGCCGTCGCTACAATGATCCAAGCGGTATCCGCTCCGTTCATTCGTTTCTCCTTCCAGTTTCCCGCAGTGCGTTGGTCGCACCTATTGTCGGTTAAGCGACTCTTAAGACGCTCAAGATGCGCGCATCAGAGGGCGAAAACTGAGAAAAAGAAGGGCAAACTGCGATTTTAAGCTATTAAAATGCAGGCAGTTTCACAATTGCTTAAAATTTAGGCGACAGTGAGGCCTTTGTGCAAATTTTTGTGCATTTCTGAAAGGACTAACTTTTAGCCGATCTGCCGATTAATCAGCCGGTGCAGAGGATCAGTGATCACCTACACCTTTTTCAATAGCACGAATGAGGAGCCCAATCGCGTGCTCTACTGCCGCTTTTCGCACGTTAGCGCGGCCAAGTGCTCCGAACTCGATGGTTTCGGTAAAGATCGTTTCTCCGTCTGTGATCCCAAAACAGACGCGGCCTTCTGGTTTGAAGTCCGATCCACCTGGCCCCGCAATCCCTGTCGTTGAGACCGCAAGTGTCGCACCTGAGTTGCGAAGCGCGCCAAGAGCCATTTCTGCGGCAACTTCTTCTGACACAGCGCCATGATTGAGGATCATTTTTTCCGAGACACCAAGGATCTCAACCTTTGCCGAGTTGGTGTAGGTTACAAACCCGCGGTCGAAAATCTCTGAGCTTCCGGCCGTGTCGGTGATGGCGGCTGAAATAAGGCCGCCTGTGCAGCTTTCGGCGGTCGCGATAATTGCGCCGTGTTGCCGTGCCGCCTGTAGCAGTTCAAGACTCACATCAATACTCCATGAGCGATCCCTGCGAGGATCATGGTGGCGATTCCGGCGAAAACGCCAGCCCAAATATCATCGAACATGACGCCAACCGGATCATGGCGTTGATCCGCGCGGCCTACGAGCCAAGGCTTCCAAATGTCGAAAAGTCGAAAGAGCAGAAATGCGCCAAGCCAACCAGGGTAGGGGAAGTTCCAATTGTCGAGCCCCATCATCCAGAACCCGAACGAAGGCGCGAGAAGCGCGATCCACTGACCCGCGACCTCGTCGATGACAATTTCCGATGGGTCCTCGGTTGGGCGGTCCGCGAGCTCTTTACCAACAGACCAAAAGCCAATTGCGGTCACAACAAGTGTTGCGACGAAAAGGAGCGGAAAGCTCCCAATTCCGTGAAGGATGAGTCCCAAAATCACCGCCGCCGCAGAACCCCAAGTTCCGGGCGCAGGCTTAAGGAGGCCAACATAGAAGAACGTTGTGAGGAGGCGGGTCATACTTTCACCAAAGTCGCCGTTGCAATTGCGGCGATCCCTTCTTCGCGGCCCGTAAAGCCGAGTTTTTCCGATGTTGTTGCCTTAACGCTCATGCGGGCTATTTCGATCCCCATAATCTCTGCCATGGCTTCTCGCATAGCTATCGCATGCGGGCCCACCTTTGGGCGTTCACAAATCAGCGTGCAATCGGCATGAGTGATGGTAAAGCCATGCTCACGCGCAAGATTACAGGCGTGACGCAAGAAGATATGGCTCGCGGCACCTTTCCACTGAGGATCGGAGGGTGGGAAGTGCTGGCCAATGTCGCCCATTCCGAGTGCACCGTAAATGGCGTCTGTCACGGCATGCATTCCAACATCGGCGTCCGAGTGTCCCTTGAGCGATTTGGTGTGCGGTATCTTCACACCGCAAAGCCAGACGTGATCTCCGTCTTCAAAGGCATGTACGTCGAAACCATTGCCTGTTCTGATGTCCATCTGACCTCTCAATTTTGCTTCTGCTCTCAGAAAATCCTCTGGAGTCGTGATCTTTATATTCTCTTCATCGCCAAAGGTAATTGCGACAGGAACGCCAAATGCGCGAGCAACTTCGACATCATCAAGCGGTGAGCCTTGATAGGCATTGTGGGCGCTGAGGATGGTGGCAAAGTCAAAGCCCTGGGGCGTTTGGGCGCGGTAAAGGCCTGCGCGGTCTTGGGTGCCGATGACTTTACCCTTGTCGCCACGCCACAGGGCATCAGTGACAGCAACCGCAGGCGCGGCGGCTTTGTGTGTTTGGAGCGCGACGAGAACGTCGTCGATAACAGCATTTGAAACCAAAGGGCGCGCTGCGTCATGGATCAGAACCCAGTCTGGCGCATCTTCTGCCAAAGCCAAAAGACCATTGCGGACCGATTGGTCACGACTATCACCGCCAGCGACACAAAGCACATCGGAAAACTCGCCGGCGCGCTCCATGTCACTCGGGCTCAGCACTACGACAATTCGGTCGACGCCTTTATGATTGCGAAAGCGATCTAACGTGTGGTCGATGACCCGCTTTCCCGCAAGGTGACGCCATTGCTTTGGTATTCCGCCACCTGCGCGGATGCCGCGTCCCGCCGCGACTATGATAACAGCAGTGCTCATCTGAGTTCCGTCTCTCATTTGTTTGCATTTACTATGCCTTGGAGCGCGGCTGCGCAAATGCTGACTTTATTGGCGGTTGATTGCACAAATTTTAATCAAATCGGAAATTGTGTTCAAAAAATATACATCAAATTGTTGTCCATGTGCGATCATCTGTCTAGATCAACAGCGGAAGCCTAATTTTGATGCAAGAAACGCTGTGACCCGACTCGCTCCAATTCAACTTGATGCAGTGACGCTTGCGCCACCTGTTGCGCTTGCACCGCTCGCGGGGATTACGGATCTGCCATTTCGCCAGCTGGTTAGCGGTTTTGGGGCAGGGTGGGTCGTATCGGAAATGGTCGCCAGTCAGGAAATGATTCAGGCCAAACCTGGCGTTCGAGAAAAGGCCGAACTCGGATTTGATCAAGCGAATACCGCCGTTCAACTTGCCGGACGCGAGGCCCATTGGATGGCTGAGGCGGCTCGCGTTGTAGAAGCCAATGGCGCAAAGATCATCGACATCAATATGGGGTGTCCCGCGAAAAAAGTGACGAATGGGTATTCCGGCTCTGCGTTGCTTAAAGATTTGGACCATGCTCTGACTTTGATTGAAGCGGTTGTCGAAGCCGTAAGTATCCCCGTGACGCTCAAGACACGCCTTGGTTGGGACGACGGCTTGCTAAACGCCCCCGATCTTGCGCGCCGCGCAGAAAGTGCGGGAATTCGTCTTTTGACCATTCATGGCCGCACGCGCTGTCAGTTTTACAAAGGGCGCGCCGACTGGGAGGCCATTTCTAAGGTCAAGACCGCGGTCAGTATCCCTGTGATCGCCAATGGTGACATAGTCGATGCAGGAACCGCCAAGACTGCACTCGACGCCTCTGGCGCAGATGGCGTGATGATTGGGCGGGGCGCCCAAGGCAAACCTTGGCTCTTGGCCCAAGTGGCGGCTGAGTTGACAGGGCAACCTGTGCCGCTCGCACCTGAACGCCCTGAATTTATCGACATGGTTTGCGCACATTACGAGGCAATGCTTGGATTTTACGGCGACGACCTTGGAGGTCGCGTCGCTCGGAAACATTTGGGTTGGTATATGGATGAGGCTATGACCGAAAGCGGGCTTCGAAAGCTTGTTCTTACAGAAAAAAGCAGCGCCAAAGTGCTCAAGCTGCTTCCCGAAGCCTTGGCGTCTTGGGAGAGGATCGCAGCATGACAATTGATCCAAACCTTTGGAATTCTATTCCCGTTCCTGCTCTTCTTCTCACAAAAGAAGATGTAATTGTTGATAGCAATCCTGCCGCAGAAAGCTTTTTGAACCTTTCGTCCCGTGCACTCACTGGCGCACCGGTTTGGGACAAGGTGATGATCAATACCGAGATAGAAGCTGCATACACCCGAGCAAGGCAGAACAATTCGTCACTTTTCGTCAATGACGTCGACGTAGGATCAGGGGAACGCGCCCCGCTCCAGTGCAACATCCAATTCGCTCCGCTTTCTGGTGCCGAAGGGATGATGTTGATGATGATCTCGCCGCGCGAGATCGCGAGCCGCGTCACAGTGAATACGTCTTCGAGCAAAGCGGCCAAGTCGGCAATCGGCATGGCCGAAATGCTTGCGCACGAAATCAAGAACCCGCTTGCAGGAATTACTGGCGCTGCGCAGCTATTGGCGATGAATCTTCCATCCGAAGATCAAGAGCTTACCGATCTGATCGTTGATGAATGTCGCCGCATTGTGAAGCTCTTGGAGCAAGTAGAGCAGTTCGGGAATTTGCGTCCTCCGATGCTCAAGTCAATCAACCTGCATGATATTTTGGATCGCGCGCGTCAGTCTGCATCAATTGGTTTTGGTGCGCATATGCTCTTTATCGAGGATTATGATCCATCCTTGCCGCAGACCTTGGTCGACCCAGACCAACTCCTCCAAGTCTTTCTGAACCTGCTAAAGAACGCCTCCGAGGCGAACAAGAGCGGAGGGTCGATCAGGCTGCATACTTTTTACGACCCCTCGCTGCGCGTTCGCAAACCAGACGGAACGCACGCGAGATTGCCGCTACAAATCGAGATCATTGACGATGGTCCGGGGCTACCACCAGATATCGCGGATGACGTCTTTGAACCCTTTGTGTCTGGCCGCGAAAACGGTACGGGGCTCGGGCTCGCACTTGTTTCAAAACTGATTGCTGATGTGGGGGGGTGGATCTCGGTTGATTCAGTTCCCGGCAGAACTGTTTTTAGAATTTCATTACCTCTCGCACCAAAAGAGTCATTATTATCAAACGGAGATAACTGATGGACGGAACCGTTCTAGTCGCTGATGACGACCGCACAATCCGCACCGTTCTGACACAAGCGCTTACCCGCGCTGGCTGTAAGGTCCACGCGACATCTTCGCTGGTAACGCTCATGCGTTGGGTCGAAGAGGGCAAAGGTGATCTTGTGATCTCTGACGTGGTCATGCCTGATGGCAATGGTCTTGATCAACTACCCAAGATTTCGGCTGCGCGTCCGGGGCTTCCGGTTATCGTAATTTCGGCGCAGAATACGATCATGACGGCAATTCAGGCGGCTGAAAAAGAAGCCTACGATTATTTACCTAAACCCTTTGACCTTCCTGATCTGATGAAGAGAGCGTCGCGGGCACTTGAGGTAAAGCGCCGCGCTCCTGCGCCCCGCACCGAGCAATCCGAGCAGTCAAACGACCTTCCGCTTGTGGGGCGTACGCCTGCAATGCAGGCGCTTTATCGCCTTGTCGCTCGCGTCATGAACACCGCACTTCCTGTGCTCATCACTGGTGAAAGCGGCACGGGTAAATCTCTCATCGCGCGTGCGATCCACGACTTTTCAGATCGCCGTAGCCTTCCGTTTGTGGTCGTTGCTCCCTCGGACCTTGAAGGGATGGACGGACCTTCGACCGTTTTGGCGCGCGCCAAAGGAGGCTCGCTACTATTCGACGAAGTGGGCGATCTAAGCCTAGATGCACAAGCGCGTATCGTGCGGATGCTGGATACTTTGGGTGAAAATGCCCCTCGGATCATGGCCACTTCGCAAGTGGACCTTATGAACCGAATGGAAGCGGGCGATTTCCGCGAGGACCTCTTTTATCGGCTTGGTGGGGTAACTTTGACCGTGCCGTCGCTTCGTGAGCGTGTAGACGATATCGGACTATTGTCAGAGCATTTTTTGCTCCGTGCCGAGCGCGATGGCATGCCCCAGCGCCGTCTTTCGCAAGGCGCACTTGATATGGCGCGAACCTACAGCTGGCCCGGAAATGTGCGCCAACTAGAGAACGCAATGCGCCGTTTGTTGGTGACCTCGGCCGAAGAAGAGATCACGCGCAATGAGATGGAGCTTATCCTTACAAACCAGCCTGCCATGGAGCCACTTCGCGGTGTGGGTGAGGGGGATAAACTAATGGCGTCTGTTGCGAAACATCTACGGCGCTATTTCGATCTCCATGGAGGCGTTCTCCCTCCTCCGGGGCTGTATCAGCGGATTTTGCGTGAAGTTGAGACTCCGCTTATTGAAATCGCGCTCGATGCGACGGCTGGCAATCAGGCAAAATGTGCCGATCTTCTCGGAATTAACCGCAATACCTTGCGTAAAAAGATCACCGAGCTTGATATCCGCGTGACACGCCGCCGCAAATTGA